>NZ_AKJQ01000039.1:0-69614 GCF_000282255.1 Pseudomonas sp. GM25
GGATCGGCTTGCCCTGCCACAGCGGATAGCGGAACTGGCTGACCACTGGCAGACCCGGAATCAGGGCGAATTGCGGTTGCGCGTCGTACGGTGTCGGCGCGGCGATGGCGTTGCCCATCTTCAATTCCGGCACTTCTTCGGTGACTTGCTGACGCGACTCATAGGAGAACGCACGCTGCATCACCCGACGGGATTTGCGGTACCAGTTGTCCCATAGATACGCGAGGGTGTTCGACAGGCCTTCGCCCTTGAACTGGCCGTCGCTGACCACGCGGTGCAGGTTCTTCTGGCGCTTGAGGAAGTCCAGCGGCTTGTCGATTTTGTACACGCGGATGTCGGCGCCGCCGTACGGTTCCATGCGGAAACGACGGTAGTCGCGGCCCGGTGCTTCGAGGCGAACCACCGCCTGTTCGTCGGCGGCGAAACTGCTGTCGGCCAGCAGGAAAAAGCTCTCACCGGAGACCGGCGTATAGCCGCTTGGCTCCACGGTGTCTTCGGCATTCACCACCGAAAACGGGAGGGCTAACAGCAATAGAAAAGGCAGTAAACGCAGCATGCGGGCACCGGTCATTGGGAGAGAAAGTTCAGTCGATAGACGCCGATGAAGTTGGGGTTGGCTGCGTCGGGTATCCATCGGGTGTCCTTCCATGTCATGAGTTGCTGCAGGCTTGCCGAACGCATGCCGTTGTCGGTTGGGGTGGTCGTGCCGGTGTGATAGGCGATGTAGCGGCCCATCCAGATCATCAGGTGCTGGTCGTCGCCCTGATCGAAAAACATCAGATCGCCGGGCCGTGCCTGGGACACGTCGCGGCCGATCAGATGGCTGTTGAACTGAATCAGTTTGATCGCGTTGACGTAAGGCCCGACCTTGCCGCCGCCCTGCTGCCATTGCTGGGCGAGCTTGCGCTGATCGGCGCTCAGGTCCAGCTCCGGCGGCAGGTAGCGGTTGGACACGCCATTGCTGCGCAGCCATTTATCGTCGTGGACTTTCAGCGCTTCGTTGGCGGCGAAGCGCACCAGCCCCGCGCAGTCCTGCTGATACCAGCGCGGGCTCGGGCCTCTGCTCAACTGCTCCTGAGCGATGCGTACGAACCAGGCGCGAAACACCTGGGACTGCTGCGGATCGAGGGCCGGAGCCTCAACGGCTCGGGCACCGGCGCTGAGCAACAGCGCCAGAAGGCCAAGGCTGCGAATCAATCCAGTCACAGCGCTTTCCACTCCAGCGGCAGCCATTGCCAGTGACCGTCAGGCTCGCTGCCTTCAGGCAAAGTCAGGGCGTATTTGCCCATGCCGCCGAGGGTGCGCAGTTTCGGGATCAGGTAGGTTTGCGCGGCGTTGTAGAACACCGGCTCCATGTCCTGCGGCAGGCTGTCCAGGGTTTCCTGCTGGATCAGTTGCGCCATCGAATCCGGGCCGAAGTAGATCGGCATCAGCACGTCTTTCGGCAGTACGTCGGCCATCGGCGGGAAGCGCTTGTCGAGGGTGCCGAGGGCCTTGTCGACCAGTTTGTCGTCGAGGGAAAACAGCAGCGTCGAGCCGTGGCGCGCCAGGCTGACTTTCATGAAAGCACGGCCGGTGATCGCGTCCGGGTTTTCGGCATCCTTGGCCGCGTACGGGCCGAAGTTGGAGCTGACCTGACGCTGCCAGAGGTGGCTCTGGCCTTCCTGCTTCTCGACCACCGGGAACGCATGTTCGTCGACCTTGCCTTCGTAGGCGCCGACCATCGAATCGAACAGCGTGCCGATATCAGCGTCGAGTTTGCCGTTGTCTTCGTCGTTCAGACTGGCCACCAGCAATGGCGTGTACAGCCGCGAATCGGCGTACCAGCACAGGCCCGCCGCGCCGGCCACGTGCTCGGTGAGTTTCTGCGCCACGGCTTCTTCGGCGCCGAGTTTCACCAGCAACGGTTTTTGCGGCTCGGCCGCCACCGGCAAGGTCACGCAGGCACTGGCGCCCAGCGGCATGGCTTGCCAGACCGGTTTGAAATCGAAGTCCGGTTGGTTCTCCAGTTCGTCCATGGCGAGATAGCTATGCCAGCCCTTGTCGTCCATGTCGAAACGCAGGCCGGCGAAGTTCGGGATGAAGCGCTGGTAACCCATGGCCAGAACACTGGAATTGACCGACAGGCGCTGCTTGGTTTCAGGTGTCTTGGCCGTGAGCCCGAACGCTTCGGGGAACAGTTTTTCACCGTTGAGCAGCGCCGCCAGCGCTTGCGGCGAGACGTGGCCGGACTCTTCGGAAGCGCCACTTTCCGGATCGTAGAATTTGGTCGGGTTGGACAGCACCACCAGTTTGTCGCCGCGGGAGGCAAACAACAGAGATTTGCCGGCGTTGTAGGTCAATTGATAGAGCGGCACTTCATCGCCGCCGACTTTCAGGGTGCTGAACACGCTCAGTTGCGAATCATCCAGCGCGACTTTCGCCAGCGGCTCCAGCACTTTGGCCAGCCCGCCGCGATCCATCACCAACAGAAAATCCTTCAGCCGACCATCGGCGCCACGCCACAACGCCACGTCTGCCGGTTGATCGAAGAGCTGCTCGATCAGGCTGTCCTGCAGCTTCAAGTCATGCTCGTAGATGATCCGCCGCAGACTGCCGATCAAGCCGAGGCGGTCGGCGTGGGTTTCGTAATAGAAGACGAAATCCTCGGTCAGCGTGGCCTTGAGGAACGGCACCGTCAGCAGGTCCTTGGGCAACTGGCTCAGGGAGCGGGTTTCCAGCAGCGCGTCCGGGCGGCTGAGGCCGAGCTTGTCGCTGGCCAATTCCGCCGGCGGCGCCTTCGGTTTGTGCATCAGCCAGCCGAGCCCGCCCGCCACGCCGGCCACCAGGCACAGCCCGACCGCCAGCAACGGCCAGCGCCGGGAAGGTTTGCCCGCAGGTGTTACGGCGGCCGGTGTAGCAGTGTTATCGCTCATCTTTCCAGAACCCGAGTTCATCCGTGGCGGGATGCTTAATAGTTGAAAGTCTTGACCAGCAGCAGATCACCGATGGCCCGCAGGGGCACGATGAACGTTTCGCGTTTTTCGTCGACGGTGTTTTCGTTGAGCACCAGCGTGATTTGCGAGGTGATGACCTCGTTCTGGTTGCTGGTCTCCTCGAAGTTATAGCCGCCGTTACCGAAGTTGCCCCAATAGTTGACGTAAACCAGATAGGTGCCGTGCAGCGGCGCAGTCATGGTGAACATTTCCGGGCCGGGGCCATCGACGCCGTCCGGATCGAGGCCGCCGCCGTTGCTCATCGCCGGACGCGCCCAGAAGGCGTGCTGGCCGTCAGGCGTAATGACGTGCAGGTCGAGTTCGGCTTTAGGGTCGTCCCAACCGAGCACCACGCGAATCCGCGCCGGCGTGCGCAAATTGTTGGCTTCGTAGAATTGAACGCGCTTGAGCGACTGGCCGTCGGCGCTGATCACCTCGACACTGTTGGAACCGGCGCCAAACGCATACGGCCGGGCAAAACGGCCCTGGTCGTCGGTGTACAGATTCAGTGGATTGCCATTCACCGCCAGGCTGTGGGGCGGACGCAGATGTCCGATGGCCTTGAGCTGGCCCTCGATCATCGTGCGATTGCGCTGGATGCCGCGATCGATCGGCGGCGTGGGATAGGCGACTTGCGGGTTTTCCGTGCGGTCGAGCAGCCCGTGATAGCGCCAGCCGCCCACCGGCTCCGACATCTCGGCACTCGGTGCAGCCGACAGCGCCGGCACGCAGGCCAGGCCGATCAGCAGCAAAAGAAGTGAACGCATGTGATGCCTCCTGCCATGCCTGACGAAACCTTGCACCCGATCCTCGGTACTTCACAGCGGTGAAAACTGCGTTTCGTCTGAAAGACCCGTGACTGTCGGGTCGTAGAAGGCGCGAAGGTTAGCGATTCGGCAGTTTTTTAACAATCGGATACATGTGGATTTGCGGTGGGAATCACGGCGTCCAGTGGACGATGAGCCGAATAGGCGTCATATTCGGCTCACGAAATGAGCCGAATAGCGTTTCCAATCGGCTCACGCACTCAGGATCAGCAATCAATGACGACTCACTGGATCTGGCAGCAGCCTGATTGGCCCGACTTTAACTGGCAGGCGGAACGCCTGGCACCGTTGTTGCGCGAGTGTGTTCAGGCACAAGGTCAATTGATGGGCATGGCGGGATCGGTGAGCCATTCACTGAGCGCGCAGACAGAGCTGGACGCTTTGCTGCAAAACATCGTGACCTCCTCGGCCATCGAGGGTGAGCAGTTGAATGTCGGATCCGTGCGATCTTCGCTGGCACGGCGCCTGGGGCTGGAATTACCCGATGGCGACAAAGTCAGCAAGCGCAGCGAGGGGCTGGCTCAACTTATGCTCGATGCCACCCGCCGCCTTGCTGAACCGCTGACGCTGGAGCGATTGCTGGAATGGCACTCATGGCTGTTTCCAGAACAGGAGAGTGGTTTCCTTTCGCGAGCAATCAATGTCGGCGCTCTACGCGGCGATGAGCCAATGCAGGTGGTTTCCGGGCGCATCGACCGCCCGACCGTGCACTTCGAGGCGCCACCGCGACAAGGGCTTGAGCGACAACTGGACAGTTTTCTCAAGTGGTTCGACGCCAGTCAGCATCAGGCAGGCCTCGATCCTTTACTGCGAGCAGGTATCGCGCATTTCTGGTTCGTCACCTTGCATCCGTTCGACGACGGCAACGGGCGCCTGACTCGCACCCTCACCGATCTGGCATTGGCTCAAGGCGAAGCGCAGGCGATTCGTTTTTATGCGATGTCGGCCAGCATTCTCGATGACCGCGCGGGCTACTACCGGATTCTAGAATCCAGTCAGAAAGCCACGCTGGACATCACTGACTGGCTCACATGGTTCCTGCAAACCCTGCTGCGCAGCCTGCAACAGGCGATTGCGCGGATTGAAGGCGTACTGGGCAAGTCACGCTTCTGGCAAACGCACCGGGAATCCGAGCTGTCAGTGGAGCAGATCAAAGTGCTCAACCGCTTGCTCGACGGTGGTGAGCGTGGTTTCGAGCACGGTATCAGTGCGGCGCAGTATCAGGCCGTGGCAAAAGTCTCCAAGGCGACGGCGACCCGACATCTGGCGGAGCTGCTGGAAAAAGGTTGTCTCGAACGCCTGCCCGGCGGTGGGCGCAGCACGCGCTATCAGATCAGTTTTCCAGGCAAATCCGCAGAGTGATCCAAGCCCCGCTCATTTGCCCATACCCCCCCTATCTGCTAGTGTCGCGCCGGTTTAACGTCAACCGGAATTAGCCGCCATGGCCCGCAAAAAAGCTGCACTGGATTTCGAACAGTCCCTCGCCGACCTGCAAACGCTGGTGGAGCGTCTGGAGAACGGTGAATTGTCGCTGGAAGACTCGCTGACCGCTTTCGAGCAGGGCATCGGCCTGACCCGTGACTGCCAGGCGGCGCTGGCCCAGGCCGAGCAAAAGGTCCAGGTGTTGCTGGAGCGCGATGGCGAACTCGCCGAGGAACCCTTCGACGCGGATCAGCCAGAATGATTGCAGCGTATTCGGCCACCAGCCAGGCGCGCGTTAACGCGGCACTGGAAACCCTGTTCAACGCCCCGCTGCCAGAACTGGCGCGTCTTTACGAAGCCATGCGCTACAGCGTGATGAACGGCGGCAAGCGCGTGCGTCCGCTGCTGGCCTACGCGGCGTGCGAAGCCCTTGGCGGCAAGGCCGAACAGGCCAACGGCGCGGCGTGTGCGGTTGAGCTGATCCATGCGTATTCGCTGGTGCACGACGATTTGCCGGCGATGGACGACGACGATCTGCGTCGCGGCCAGCCGACCACTCACAAGAAATTCGATGAAGCTTGCGCGATTCTGGCCGGCGACGGATTGCAAAGCCTGGCGTTCAGCGCCCTGCTCGACCCGCGTCTGAGCGACCTGAGCGCAGACATCCGCCTGCAACAGGTCACGGCGCTGGCGCACGCGGCGGGCCCGGCCGGCATGGTCGGCGGTCAGGCCATCGACCTCGGTTCGGTCGGCCTCAAGCTTGATCAGAAAGCGCTGGAACAGATGCACCGACACAAGACCGGCGCGCTGATCGAAGTCAGCGTCAAGCTCGGCGCCCTGGCCAGCGGCCGTGCCGAGAGGGATGAACTCAAGTCCCTGCAGACTTATGCACAGGCCATCGGCCTGGCATTCCAGGTCCAGGACGACATTCTCGACGTCGAAAGCGATACCGAAACCCTCGGCAAACGCCAGGGCGCCGACATTGCCCGCGACAAGCCGACCTACCCGGCGCTGCTCGGTCTGGACGCCGCCAAGGCTTACGCGCTGGAACTGCGCGATCAGGCCCTGCACGCGCTGCGACCGTTTGACGCGGCTGCCGAGCCGTTGCGCGATCTGGCCCGGTATATCGTCGATCGGCGTAACTGAAGGCTAATCAGCCAAAAAAGACCAACGCGTGGGCAGGGGGCGATGCATCAGGTAAACTGCCGCATCTTTTATACCTATAACGATTCGCCTGATGCCCACGACGTTTCATGAGATTCCCCGCAAGCGCCCGACCACGCCCCTGCTCGACCGCGCGAACACGCCGGACGGCCTGCGCCGGTTAGGCGAAGCCGAGCTGGAAACCCTGGCTGATGAGTTGCGCCTGGAATTGCTCTACACGGTCGGCCAGACCGGTGGGCATTTCGGTGCCGGCCTGGGCGTCATCGAGCTGACCATCGCGTTGCATTACGTCTTCGACACCCCGGACGACCGGCTGGTGTGGGACGTCGGTCATCAGGCCTACCCGCACAAGATCCTCACCGGTCGTCGCGAGCGCATGGAATCCTTGCGCCAGAAGGATGGCATCGCCGCCTTCCCGCGCCGCTCCGAGAGCGAGTACGACACCTTCGGCGTCGGCCACTCCAGCACCTCGATCAGTGCCGCGCTGGGCATGGCCATCGCCGCCCGCCTGCAGAACAGCGATCGCAAGGCGATTGCGGTGATCGGTGACGGCGCACTGACCGCCGGCATGGCGTTCGAAGCGCTGAACCACGCGCCGGAAGTCGACGCCAACATGCTGGTGATCCTCAACGACAACGACATGTCGATCTCGCGCAACGTCGGCGGACTGTCGAACTATCTGGCGAAGATCCTTTCCAGCCGCACTTACGCGAGCATGCGTGAAGGCAGCAAGAAAGTGCTGTCGCGCCTGCCCGGTGCCTGGGAAATTGCTCGTCGTACCGAAGAATACGCAAAAGGCATGCTGGTTCCCGGCACCCTGTTCGAAGAACTGGGCTGGAACTACATCGGCCCGATCGACGGCCACGACCTGCCGACCCTGATCGCCACCTTGCGCAACATGCGCGATCTGAAAGGCCCGCAGTTCCTGCACATCGTCACCAAGAAGGGCAAAGGCTTCGCCCCGGCGGAAGTCGACCCGATCGGTTACCACGCCATCACCAAGCTCGAACCGCTGGACGCCCCGGCCGCTGCGCCGAAAAAGGCCGGCGGGCCGAAGTATTCCGGCGTGTTCGGTGAATGGCTGTGCGACATGGCCGCTGCCGACCCGCGTCTGGTGGGCATCACCCCGGCGATGAAGGAAGGCTCGGATCTGGTGGCGTTCAGCGAGCGCTTCCCGCTGCGCTACTTCGACGTGGCGATTGCCGAGCAACACGCCGTGACCCTCGCCGCCGGCATGGCCTGCGAAGGCGCAAAACCGGTGGTGGCGATCTACTCGACATTCCTGCAGCGCGGTTATGACCAGTTGGTGCATGACGTCGCAGTACAAAACCTCGACGTGTTGTTCGCCATCGACCGCGCCGGCCTGGTGGGCGAAGACGGCCCGACCCACGCCGGCAGCTTCGACCTGTCGTTCCTGCGCTGCATCCCGGGCATGGTCATCATGACCCCGAGCGATGAAAACGAACTGCGCAAGATGCTCACCACCGGCCACCTGTACAACGGCCCGGCGGCGGTGCGTTACCCGCGCGGCACCGGCCCGAACGCGACCATCGAGAAAGACCTCGAACCGATCGAGATCGGCAAGGGCGTGGTGCGTCGTCAGGGCAGCAAGGTCGCCCTGCTGGTGTTCGGCGTGCAAATGGCCGAAGCCCTGAAAGTCGCCGAGACGCTGGACGCGACCGTGGTCGACATGCGCTTCGTCAAACCGATGGACGAAGCACTGGTACGCGAAATCGCCAACAGCCACGAGCTGCTGGTGACCATCGAAGAGAACGCGATCATGGGCGGCGCCGGTGGCGCGGTCAGCGAGTTCCTCGCCCGCGAGAACATCCTCAAGTCGGTGCTGCACCTGGGCTTGCCGGACGTTTACGTCGAGCACGCCAAACCGGCGCAGATGCTGGCCGAGTGCGGGCTGGATGAAGTCGGGATCGAAGCGGCGGTGCGTGAGCGCCTGGAGTTGCTCAGCCGCTAGACGCCAGACCTGTGGATAACCCTGTGGGAGCGAGCTTGCTCGCGAAGACGGACAGTCAGTCGACTCATTCTTGACTGACACACCGCATTCGCGAGCAAGCTCGCTCCCACAGTGGTTTGTGCAGCTTTCAAAATTCAATTCGCTTTATGTACCAACGGACTCCGATGAACCTCTCGCGCCTCGCCCTGCCCCTCCTGCTGCTGCCCTCCGCCAACGCCCTCGCTGACAATTTCGAACGCGATCAGGCCCTGAAGCTGCCGGACGTGCTGATCAGCGCCAACCGCCAGGTCGAAGCACGCAACGACAGCAGCGCCGCCAACACCGTGTTCACCCGCGAAGACATCGAACGCCTGCAACCGCGCAGCGTCACCGACCTGCTGCAGCGGGTGCCGGGCGTGCAAGTCGCACAAACCGGCGGACGCGGCAGCCTGCCGGGGATCTACATTCGCGGCACGCAATCGGCGCAAAGCCTGGTGCTGGTCGACGGCCAGCGCATCGGCAACTCCACTTCCGGCGACAGCAACCTGCAACACCTCAACATCGAGCAGATCGAGCGCGTGGAAGTGCTGCGCGGTTCGCGCTCGGTGATTTATGGCAGCGATGCGATTGGCGGGGTGATTCAGATCTTCACCCGACGCGGCGACGAACAAGGCTTGCAGCCCCGGATGCATGTGGGTTTCGGCAGCAATCAGACCTGGGAGCGCAGTGTCGGTCTGTCCGGAGGTGATGAGAAAACCCGTTTCAACCTCGGTGCCAGCCTCGATGAAACCGCCGGCCTCGACCGCACCCACGAGTCGTATCCCAGCGACAGTGATCACGATGCCTACCGCAATAAATCCATCAGCCTGAGTCTCAGCCACGCGCTGACCGATGAAATCGAGGTCGGCGCCAACCTGCTGGATAACCGGGGAAAAAGCGAGTTCGACAACCCGTTCGGACGCTTCGACCCGGTGACCTTCGACTCTGTACAGCAGCAACCGTACAGCGATTTCACCGTCAGCAGTTTCAGCAGCTACATCGACGCGCGGATCAACGAGCGCTGGAAGTCGCGCCTGGAACTCGGCCACAGCGAAAACCGCGAGAAGTCCTTCGACAAGCTCAGCGACGAACGCTCAGTGTTCAACACCTACCGTGATTCGGTGACCTGGCAGAACGATCTGACCCTCGATGCGCGCAACAGCCTGATCCTCGGCGGCGACTGGTACGAAGACCGCATCAACAGCAGCACCGCGTTCGACGAAGACAGCCGCTGGAACCGCGCAGCCTTCATCCAGCATCGCTTCCAGGCCGACAGCTTCTCCACCGAACTCGGTCTGCGTCGCGATGACAACCAGCAGTTCGGCGGCCAGAACAGCTGGAGCGGCACGCTGACATTGCCGGTCAACCCGGACAACGATCTGCTGCTCAGCTACAGCGAAGGCTTCCGCGCGCCGACCTTCAACGATCTGTATTACCCGGACTTCAGCAACCCCGACCTGAAACCGGAAACCTCGAAAAGCTACGAGCTGCAATGGCGCAGCCAGTTGAGCGACAGCACTCGCCTCGAAGCCTCGCTGTACCGGACCGATCTGGAAGACGCGATCATCTTCGGCAGCAACTCACGCCCGGAAAACGTCGCCTCGGCGCGAATCAACGGCTTCGAAGCAGCGTTGAAACAGGAGATGTTCGGCTGGCAGAGCAACCTCGGCGTGGCGATCATCGATCCTCGCGACCGCGACACCGGCCACACTTTGGCGCGGCGTGCCCGGCGCACCTTGAGTTGGGATCTGGATCGACAGTTCGATCGCCTTGGCCTCGGCGCCAGCTGGCAGGCCGTCAGCAGCAGTTACGACGATCTGAACAATCAACAACCATTGGGTGGTTATGCGCTGCTCGGACTGCGCAGCAGCTGGGCGCTGAACCGTGAAATCAAACTGGATTTCAAGGTCGATAACCTGCTGGACAAGGGTTACAGCCGGGCGCTGTACAGCCATGACGGCAGTCAGTATGGCTATCGCGAGGAAGGTCGGGCGTTCATGTTCGGCGTGACCTGGACGCCGCAGCTCTAACGATCTGGCGCAATCAGCTGGCAGAGCTTGGCGGTCGCCTCGATCATCTGCCCGCTCGGACGCTCCAGGCCTTTATCGGTGATCAGCAGCAATTGCCCGTGTTTGACCGCTGCCACCTGCGGCCAAGCGCTCCACGCATCCAGTTGCGGCTGATCGCTGGCCAGAATCACTTCGGGATCACGCTGTAAAACCGTTTCGATGCTCACCTGCGGCGCCGGCAGGCTCAGGTCGGCGAACACATTGCGTGCGCCGCACACTTCAAGCGCATCGCTGATGATCTGCCCGCCACCGACGGTGTACAGCGGCTTGTCCCAGACCTGATAAAACACCCGCAGAGGCGCTTCACGGCGGTAGCGCTGGCGCAGCTTATCGAGGTTTTGCCGCAACTCGCTGGCCCGCGCGATCCCACGCTCAGGACGACCGAGCTGTGTCGCGATGGCCTCAATCTGCGCAGTCAGCTGTTCGAGACTGTGAGGCTCGGCAACGAACGTCGGGATGTTCAGGCGCTTGAGCTGATCGCGCTGGGCCGGGCCGACACTGCCGGGCCACAACAGCAACAAGTCAGGTTTGAGGCTGAGCAGCCGTTCCATGTCGAGCTGGCCGTAACGGCCCACCGAAGGCACGTCCTTGATTGCAGACGGACGCTCACCGGCATCCAGCACCCCGACCAGCAGGTCGGCCGAATTCAGTTCAACAACGATTTCAGACAGGGATGGCGCGAGGCTGACCACCCGCAGGGCGGCCAGCGTTTCACCGCTGACGGCCAGCAGCAAAACCGCCAGCCAGAGACGCCGCATCAAGCGAGTTGACGCGGGATACGGTAGAGGTAGAACAGCACCGCCGTGGACAGCGCCAGCAACATCAGCGGCACCGCTTCAAGGCCGACGAACACCGCCAGCGCGCCAATCCATGCCGGCAGCGCCGCGACCACGTATGCACTGCGAAGGCTCGCCGCCAGGGCAATCCAGGCAGCGGGCTCTTCAGGGGTATCGAGGGCTTTTTGCGTGGCGATCAGCGCATGCTTGTAGCGCCCGAAAAACTTCAGGCTGACAAACATCGAGGCCACGCCAGCGATAAAGAAAGGCATCGCCAGCACCGGCAGAATCGCCTCGCCCTGGCCGAACACAGCGTTGATCACGAACAGCGGCACCAGCGCCAGCGCCAGGTATTTCCACCAGGCGATCGACAGACGGCGCCGCACTTGCCCGCGGGTCACGCCCGGTCTACCTCGCCCTGATGCTCGTTGCCCATCATGTGGTCGAGCTTGCTGGCCTTGGTCGCCAGATAGAGTTTGTTGTGCGGATTGTGGCCGGTGTGCAGCGGCACGCGTTCGGCGACGACGATGCCCATGTCGGTCAAGGCTTTGACCTTGCGCGGGTTGTTGGTCATCAGACGCAGGGATTTGACGCCCAGATGCTCGAGCATCGGCAGGCACATGGCGTAGTCACGCTGGTCGGCGGCAAAGCCCAGACGCTCGTTGGCTTCCACGGTGTCGGCGCCGCCGTCCTGCAATTCGTAGGCACGGATCTTGTTCAAAAGACCGATGCCGCGTCCTTCCTGACGCAGATACAGCAACACGCCACGACCTTCGCGCGCGATGGCTTTGAGCGCGCCCTCAAGTTGCGAACCACAGTCGCAACGCTGGCTGAACAAGGCATCGCCGGTCAGGCATTCGGAGTGCAGACGGCCGAGTACCGGGGCACCGTCGGCAATCTCACCCAGGCTCAGCACGACGTGCTCGCGGCCGGTGGCTTCATCGAGAAAACCGTGCATGGTGAATTGCGCAAAAGGCGTTGGCAGCTTGGAAGCGGCGACAAAAACGACAGGCACCGGTGTGCTCCTGATCTGAAAAGTCCGAGATTCGCTGGGCGGCATTGTAACAGCAGGTTCCCGCAGGCGCTTAGGCTGAATTATCGGCCATAACGATCAAAAAGTTTGATAACAGGCTCGCCCTTATCGCGTTCATTCGAAGGGATATGGTTGTTTCCAGCGCTCGAAGATCGGCTTCAACTCGCCGCTTTTCACCAACTGCTCCATGCGCTGGTCGTAGATCGACATCAGTGCGCGGGCTTGCGGGGTGTCGGCGAAACCGAGGTACAGCGGCAATTCCGCCAGATGTGAATAACGGTACTGCGACGGGTCGGCGGCGTTTCTCACCACCGCTTCTATTTCCGTCAGCGCATCGATGTAGTAATCCGCCCGCCCCTGCTTGAGCATCGACAGGATCCCGGTGCGGCGCTCGATCTGGTTGAAGCGTTTGACGTTCGGCAGGTAGGTTTCGTAGCGATAGCCGCGTACCCAGGCCAGTCGGTACTTGCCCAGCGTCGCCTGGGTCGGCGATGGATTGCTGGCCAGGCCGAGCGCGTAGATGTGGTCGGAATCGAAGTTCCATTTCGGGTACAGCACCTGCTCGGCTTCACCGCGATAGGAACCGACCAGTGCGTCGGCTTCCTTCAACTGCACCAGCCCGACCGAACGGGTGTAGGGCACGGTGCGAATATCCAGGATCACGCCGGCCGGCTCGAAGACTTTGCGCAACACGTCCCAGCCCAGGCCATGGCCATCGGCGGCGGTGTAGTCTTCCCAGTCTTCGCTGGCCAGGTGAATGACCGACGGCGGTGCGTCCTGTGCTTGGGCCACGGCGCCAAGCAAGGTCAAAGCCACTATCGCCAACCAGCGTCGAGTCATCCCTGTGTCCCTCATCCACGCCTGGAAATCAGGCGAAAATCCACACCAGTCCCTGCATCGCCAGCCAGGCAAATACGCCAGCCAACACGTCGTCGAGCATGATGCCGACGCCGCCGTGAACATGCCGGTCGATCCAGCGGATCGGCCACGGCTTGAGAATGTCGAAGAAGCGGAACACCAGGAACCCGGCGAGCAACCAGTACCAGCCTTCCGGCACCAGCCACAGGGTGATCCACATCCCGACCATTTCGTCCCAGACGATGCCTTCGTGGTCGTGCACCCGCAGATCGTCGGCCACTTTGCCGCACAGCCAGAAGCCGAACAGCATGGTGATTCCGAGCATCAGCCAGTAACCCCAGTCGGGCAGCATCTGCCACAACGGGATAAAGGGTAGCGCAACTAACGAGCCCCAGGTGCCCGGCGCCTTGGGCAAGGTGCCCGAGCCGAAGCCGAACGCGAGGAAATGCCAGGGATTGCGCCAGACCGACGGCGGAACGAATTCGGCCGGAACCTGTTTCGGGTGATCTGTCACGGTGACTCCTGAAAATGTTGATAACCCCGGATTTGCGGGGTGATGTCGTGCCCGTCGCGATCCAGCAGCACCACGCCCTGGCCCTGCGTCACGCGGCCGATCACATGGATCGGCCAGCCATCGGCGAGCAGCGCCGGCAACTCGACGGACGGCAAGGTGAAGGCCAGCACGTAATCATCGCCACCGCTCAACGCCGCACGCTCGGCGCCGCGCTGACCGAGAAACGCCACCAGCGCCTCCGACAGCGGAACACGCTCGCGCTCGACTTCGAGGCGAACCTTCGAGGCCAGTGCGATATGACCGCAATCGGCGAGCAGGCCATCGGAGATGTCCAGCGCCGAGGTGGCCTTGCCACGCAGGGCCTGACCGAGGGCGAGTTGCGGTTGCGGCGACCAGTAATGATCGAGCAGCGGCTGGGCGATATGGGGTTCGGCGTCACGCTGGCCCAGCACCAGCGGCAAAGCGCCGGCGGCATTGCCCAGCTCACCACCGACACACAGCAGATCGCCCGGTTGTGCGCCGCTGCGGGTCAGCGCTTTGCCGGCCGGGACGCGACCGAACACGGTGACGGTCAGACTCAACGGCCCGCGCGTCGTGTCGCCGCCCACCAGTGCCACGCCGCAGCCCTGCGCCATGCGGTTCAAACCGCGGGCATAGGCTTGCAGCCAATCGGCGGTCACCGTCGGCAGAGTCAGGGCAAGGGTAAAGGCGACGGGCGTGGCGCCCATGGCAGCGAGGTCGCTGACCGCCACGGCCAGCGAGCGCTGACCGAGCAGAAACGGATCGCAGGGATCGGCGAAATGCACGCCGGCCACCAGCGTATCGGTGGAAACCGCCAGCTGTTCCCCGGAAGGAACCGCCAGCAAGGCGCAGTCATCGCCGATCCCCAGTGCAACGCCTTCGCCGCCCTGCGCACAAGGCGCGGCGGCGAAGAAATTGCGGATCAGCTCAAACTCGCCCATGGCCGAGAAAAAGTATTCAAGCGCGGATCAGCGCTTGAACGCCTTCACTTCAGCTTCACGCAGGCGCGGAGCCAGCTTGTCGAGCACGCCGTTGACGAACTTGTGGCCGTCGGTCGAACCGAACACCTTGGCCAGTTCGATACCTTCGTTGATCACAACGCGGTACGGCACGTCGACGCGCTTGAGCAGTTCCCAGGTGGACAGGCGCAGAACCGCCAGCTCTACCGGGTCCAGCTCTTCGATCGCCAGGTCCAGGCAAGGCGTGAGCGCGTTGTCGATTTCGGTCTTGAACTGCGGAACCCCGTGCAGGATTTCGCGGAAGTAAGCACCGTCGACATCGGTGAAATCGTTATCGACCCGGAACTGCGCTTCGATCTCGTTCAACGACTGCCGAGCCATGTGCCATTGATACAGGGCCTGAGTCGCGAGCTGACGGGCTTCGCGGCGCTTGGCGCTTTTCGATGGTTTGCCGGCATCCGCAGGTTTCGGATCGCGCGGGTTGAAACGATCGCTTTCGTCGCTAATCACTTGGCCTCCAACTGCGCCAGCAGGCTGACCATTTCCAGAGCGGACAGGGCAGCTTCAGCACCTTTGTTGCCGGCCTTGGTGCCGGAACGTTCGATGGCTTGCTCGATGGAATCAACGGTCAGGACGCCGAAAGCGACCGGTACGCCGAACTCCATGGACACCTGGGCCAGGCCCTTGGTGCACTCGCCAGCCACGTATTCGAAGTGCGGAGTACCGCCACGAATGACCGCGCCCAGGGCGATGATTGCTGCGAACTCGCCTTTCTGGGCGACTTTCTGCGCAACCAGCGGGATTTCGAAGGCGCCAGGTGCGCGGATGATGGTGATGTCGCTTTCGCTCACGCCGTGGCGAACCAGGGCATCAACTGCACCGCTGACCAGGCTTTCAACCACGAAGCTGTTGAAGCGGCCCACTACCAAAGCGTAGCGGCCTTTAGGGGCGATGAAGGTACCTTCGATGGTCTTCAGGGTCATTCGTCAGATCTCTTAAAGAGCCGGGACGCGTCTGTTTCGCGTCCCTCAGTGATTTATTTGCCGCGAATTCGGATCCGGAAACAACCGGTCATTATTCGGAGGGCACGTATTCTACAACTTCCAGATCGAAACCGGATATCGCATTGAACTTCATCGGCGCGCTCATCAAGCGCATTTTGCGCACGCCGAGGTCACGCAGGATCTGCGAACCGGCACCGACGATGCTGTAGGTGGTCGGTTTTTTCACCGCCGCCTGATCGCCGGTTTCGCGGATGTGCGCCAGCAACACGTCGCCATCCAGTGGGTGACCGAGCAGCAACACCACACCGCTGCCGGCCTCGGCAACCGCAGCCATGGCGGCGCGCAGGCTCCAGCGGCCCGGTTGTTTGACCATCAGCAGGTCGCGCAGCGGGTCCATGTTGTGCACGCGAACCAGGGTCGGTTCTTCGGCGCAAACGGTGCCCAGGGTCAGTGCCATGTGCACGTCGCCTTCCACGGAATCACGATAGGTCACCAGGTTGAATTGGCCCAGTTCGCTGTCCAGCGGCTGCTCGGCAATCCGCTGAACGGTACGTTCGTGGATCATCCGGTAGTGAATCAGGTCGGCGATGGTGCCGATCTTGATGTCGTGTTCGGCGGCGAAAGCTTCCAGTTCGGCGCGACGGGACATGGTGCCGTCATCGTTCATCACTTCGCAGATCACGCCGCTTGGCTCGAAACCGGCCATGCGCGCCAGGTCGCAGGCAGCTTCGGTGTGACCGGCGCGAGCCAGGGTGCCACCGGCCTGGGCCATCAGCGGGAAGATGTGGCCCGGGCTGACGATGTCTTCGGCTTTCGCGTCCTTCGCAGCGGCCGCTTGCACGGTGCGCGCGCGGTCAGCGGCGGAGATGCCGGTGGTCACGCCTTCGGCGGCTTCGATCGAGACGGTGAACTTGGTGCCGAAACCGGAACCGTTGCGTGGCGCCATCAGCGGCAGCTTCAGGGTTTCGCAGCGCTCGCGGCTCATCGGCATGCAGATCAGGCCACGGGCGTGCTTGGCCATGAAGTTGATGTGCTCGGCCTTGCAGCATTCGGCGGCCATGATCAGGTCGCCTTCGTTCTCGCGGTCTTCGTCATCCATGAGGATGACCATCTTGCCTTGGCGGATGTCTTCAACCAGTTCTTCGATGCTATTGAGCGCCACAAGGCACCCCCTTCAGTCAGGATTTGAGGTAGCCGTTGGCGGCCAGAAAGCTTTCAGTGATGCCACCGGACGTTGGCTCTGCAGCCTTGTCGCCCAACAACAGACGCTCCAGATAACGCGCCAGCAGGTCGACTTCCAGGTTCACCCGGCGACCTGGCTTGTAGGACGCCATGATGGTTTCGCTCAGGGTGTGCGGGATGATCGTCAGCAGGAATTCGGCGCCATCGACCGCGTTCACGGTCAGGCTGGTGCCGTCGACGGTGATCGAGCCTTTATGGGCGATGTACTTGGCCAGCTCTTTCGGCGCGCGGATGCGAAATTCCACGGCGCGGGCATTGTCGCTGCGCGAAACCACTTCGCCGACACCGTCGACGTGACCGCTGACCAGATGCCCGCCGAGACGGGTGGTCGGGGTCAGGGCTTTTTCCAGGTTGACCGGGCTGCCGCTCTTCAGGTCATTCATGGCGGTGCAGTCGAGGGTTTCGCGACTGACGTCGGCGGCGAAGCCGTTGCCCGGCAGTTCAACCGCGGTCAGGCACACGCCGTTGACCGCGATGCTGTCGCCGAGTTTGACGTCGCTCAGGTCGAGCTTGCCGGTTTCGACATGCACCCGCACATCACCGCCCTTTGGGGTCAGTGCGCGGATACTGCCGATGGATTCGATGATGCCGGTAAACATGGGGTTCTCCTTGAGAACGAAGCCAGCGCTAACGCGATGGCCGGGAATTATACGCTCGCCGATGGGACAGGGATTGCAGTGACTCGCCAGTCATCGCCAACCGCGCGAATTTCAGTGATTTTCAGCTCCGGCGCATCCTTCATATAGGCTAGCGGCCAGTCCAGAAGCGGACGCGCCGTGGAGCCGAGGAACTTGCCGGCAATGAAGATCACGAACTCGTCGACCAGACCGAGCTGGGCAAACGCGCCGGCCAGTCGCGGACCGGCCTCGACCAGCACTTCGTTGACGCCACGGTTGGCCAGTTCGATCAGCAACTGGTGCAGATCGACCTGACCGTCATCGCCCGGCACGATCAGGCATTCCGGACCGTGGGCGTACTGTTCTTCGATGGCCACGCAGGTGGCGACGAGCGCCGGGCCGGCCTTGAAGAACGACGCATCCAGCGGCACCCGCAGACGCCCGTCAATCAGCACCCGCAGTGGCGGACGGCTCAGGGCCAGCGCGGTTTGTTCGGCATCCAGCCCCAGCTCATCACCGCGAACGGTCAGGCGTGCACCATCGGCCAGCACCGTGTCGGCGCCGGTCAGCACCACACTGGCCTGGGCGCGCAAACGCTGAACCGCAGAGCGTGCGGCTGGGCCGGTAATCCATTGGCTCTCGCCGCTTTCCATCGCCGTGCGACCATCGAGACTCATGGCCAACTTGACCCGCACGAACGGCGAGCCGTGTTCCATGCGCTTCAGAAAACCTTGATTGAGCTTGCGCGCCTCAGCTTCCAGCACGCCGCTTTCGGTGGCGATGCCGGCATCGGCCAAACGCTGCAAACCGCGCCCGGCGACTTGTGGATTCGGATCACGCATCGCCGCGACCACCCGGCCAACACCGGCATTCACCAGCGCATCGGCGCACGGCGGCGTACGGCCGTGGTGGCTGCAAGGTTCGAGGGTCACGTAAGCCGTGGCGCCCCGGGCCAGTTCACCGGCGGCGCGCAGGGCGTGGACTTCGGCGTGGGGTTCGCCGGCGCGTTCATGCCAGCCTTCGCCGACAATCTGCCCGTCACGCACGATCACGCAGCCAACCCGTGGATTGGGATGAGTCGTGTAATGACCCTTGCGCGCCAACTCCAGGGCCCGGGCCATGAAGTGGGCGTCGAGGATGGCCTGCTCGGCGGCGGTGGTCATTCTTTCACCGGTTCGCGGGCGAGGCGGTCGATCTCTTCGCGGAATTCGTTGAGGTCCTGGAAGCGGCGGTACACGGAAGCGAAACGGATGTAGGCCACTTCATCGAGCTTTTGCAGCTCGGCCATCACAAGTTCGCCGACCACGAGGGACTTGACCTCGCGCTCGCCGGTGGCGCGCAGCTTGTGCTTGATATGGACCAGCGAGGATTCGAGGCGCTCGACGCTCACCGGACGTTTCTCCAGGGCGCGTTGCATGCCGGCGCGGAGTTTTTCTTCGTCGAACGGTTGGCGGCTGCCGTCGGTTTTGATCAGGCGCGGCAACACCAGTTCGGCCGTCTCGAACGTCGTGAAACGTTCGCCGCAGGCCAGGCATTCACGCCGGCGGCGCACCTGTTCGCCCTCGGCGACCAGACGCGAGTCGATGACCTTGGTGTCGTTGGCACCGCAGAAGGGACAGTGCATGGTGGCTGGCAACAAAAAAAGGGAGGGCCATGGTAGCGCATCCCGGTGGCAAGACAAGCCATAGGCTTTGCGGTATACAGACTGCCATGATCGTTTGATCCATGGATTTCATTTTGCTGGAGCCGCCAATGTCCCTACGACCGCTCGTTTTGCTCAGTGTTTTCAGCCTGCTGGTGGCCTGTGGCAGCGATGCGCCCAAGCCTCAGCCGCCCACGCCGGGCCCGGCGCCGCAACAGGCGCAGAAAAAAGCCCGCGAAGCCGCCGACCTCGGCCCGCTGCCGGCCTATCAGCGCGAACTGAGCGGCACCCTGCAAGGCGTGCCGGCCGGTGCCGAAGTCGAACTGGCGCTGCTGGTGATCGACGCAAAGGATCGCCCGCAACAATTGCTCGCCAGTTCCAGCCTGATCGGCAACAACCAGATTCTGCCGTTCCATCTGCGCTTCAACCCCGATGCTTTCCCGGTGGGCGCGCGGGTTGAACTGCGCGGCCGTGCCAGCCAGTCCGGCCAATTGATCCTGCACCTGCCGTCGCAGACCATCACTCAGCCGACCACCCAGGCGCTGGGCCAGCTGCAATTTGTCAAAGCACCATGAATGCACCGTTAGACCTGCAACAGTCGCTGGGCGAGTTGCTCGGCGACGCCCGACTGAAAGCCTGTGCGTTGCCGGACACCGATTTGCAGCTGTGGCTCATTGATGGCGACAACATGGCGCGCGAGTTCAGCCAGGAGGAAACCCAACGCATCCTGCATGAACCGCCGTACTGGAGTTTCTGCTGGGCCAGCGGTCTGGCGGTGGCGCGCTATCTGGCGGAGTTTCCCGAGTGGGTTCGGGGCAAACGGGTGCTGGATTTCGGCGCCGGTTCCGGAATCGCCGGCATCGCCGCGGTGAAAGCCGGTGCGCTGGAAGTCGTGGCCTGCGACCTGGATCCGCTGGCGATTGCCGCCTGTCGGGCGAATGCCGAACTCAATGATGTGCAGATGAGCTATTCCACGGATTTCTTCGCCGAAGCCGATCGCTTTGATCTGATCCTGGTGGCGGACGTCTTGTACGACCGGGAAAACCTGCCGCTGCTCGATGCCTTCCTGAGCCGTGGCCGCGAAGCGCTGGTGGCGGATTCCCGGGTCCGGGATTTCCGTCATCCGCTGTACCGGCGCATCGAAATACTCGAAGCCATGACCCTGCCGGATCTGGCCGAGCCCGAAGAGTTTCGCCATGTCAGCCTCTACCATGCGGCCCGCGCCTGACCGTATAGTTGCCCCATTCACGCTTTTACGAGATACCCCATGAGTCAGCAAACGCCGTACATCTTCGACGCCACGACGGCCGACTTCGACCAGTCGGTGATCGAGGCTTCCTTTCAAAAACCGGTGCTGGTGGATTTCTGGGCCGAATGGTGTGCGCCGTGCAAGGCGCTGATGCCGATGCTGCAAGGGATCGCCGAGAGCTATCAGGGCGAGTTGCTGCTGGCCAAGGTCAATTGCGATATCGAGCAGGACATCGTCGCCCGTTTCGGCATCCGCAGCCTGCCGACCGTGGTGCTGTTCAAGGACGGTCAACCGGTGGACGGGTTTGCCGGTGCGCAACCGGAATCCGCCGTGCGCGCCCTGCTCGAACCGCATGTGCAGATGCCCGCGCCGTCCGCCGCCGATCCGTTCGAACAGGCTCAGGCACTGTTTGACGAAGGCCGTTACGCCGACGCGGAAGCGACACTGGTTACGCTGCTGGGCGAAGACAACACCAACGCCAAGGCGCTGATCCTCTACGCTCGCTGCCTGACCGAACGCGGTGAGCTGGGCGAAGCGCAAACCGTGCTCGACGCGGTCAAGAGCGACGAGCACAAGGCTGCGCTGGCCGGAGCCAAGGCGCAGATCAAGTTCCTTGGTCTGGCCCGCGACCTGCCGGATGCCGCCGACCTGAAAAGCCGTCTGGCGCAGAACCCGCAGGACGATGAAGCGGTGTATCAACTGGCGATCCAGCAACTGGCCCGTCAGCAATACGAAGCGGCGCTGGACGCATTGCTCAAGCTGTTCATCCGCAACCGCAGCTACGGCGAAGGTCTGCCGCACAAGACCTTGCTGCAAGTCTTCGAACTGCTGGGCAACGATCACCCGCTGGTGACCGCTTACCGGCGCAAGGTGTTTGCGGCGTTGTACTAAGCGCTTACTCGACCCAGCTGTAGAGCGGCGTATCCCCGCCGCTCAGCACTTTCACATCGGCCGAATGACGCAGGCGCACCAGCAAGCGTTTGCCCGCCACTGCGCTACCGGTCAGTCCTTCGAGTTGATCCAGCAACTCCGGGCCGCTGAGTTGTCCGGCCTTGCGCAACAGATCCCTGGCGACCTGCCACAACGCGTCATCCTGATTCACCGGTTTCGCCACAGGCGCCGCCGCTGCTGTCTGCGGCTGGGCCGTCTGCACCTGCACGCCAAACTGCGCACCGAGCCGCGCCCAGTCGCTTTCATCCAGTTCCAGAGTCAAATCCACCGGCAATTCGCCGACGGTTCCGCGTATCCGCAACATAAGCTTCGCTCCCGCACATTTCTGACCTGCATGCTCCCATGGGACTTGTGTAACGCCAAGCGGGCGGGCAAACTCTGCGCACTTTCGTTATAAGATTACATAACAAACTCTTCACTTTACTTCCCGGAGACCGCCATGCGTCGTCTGCTGCTCGCTTTGCCGTTTGCCCTGTTGCCGCTGGCCATCGCCCATGCTGCCGATGAGCATGATCACGACCATGAGCACGGCAGCCTCGGTGCCCACGAACATGGCGTCGGTCGCCTGAACGCTGCACTCGATGGCCAGACTCTGGAACTGGAGCTGGAAAGCCCGGCGATGAACCTCGTGGGTTTTGAACACGTCGCCACCAGCGATGCCGACAAGGCCAAGGTCGCAGCCGCTCGTGCGCAGCTGGAAAAACCGCTGGCGCTGTTCAGCCTGCCGGCCGCCGCCGGTTGCAAGGTCACCAGCCAGGAACTGGAAAGCCCGCTGTTCGGCGACAAGCCGGATGCCGACGACCACGACGAAGAGGAAGCCGGCAAGGACGGTCACGAGCATCATCACGACCACAGCGAAATCCACGCCCACTACCAGTTCAGCTGCGCGGCGCCGGGCGCGTTGAAAACCCTGGACCTGGCGAACCTGTTCAATACCTTCCCGGCCACCCAGAAAATTCAGGTACAACTGATCAGCCCGAGCGGCCAGCAAGGCACGGAAGTGACGGCCAAGGCCGCCGCCCTGAAGTTCTGACACGAAACGGCGCCATGACCCAAGCACTCATCGAACTGTCCGACCTGGGCTTCAACTGGCCCGGTCACCCGCCGCTGCTGGACATCCCGGCGTTTCGCCTGGAAGCCGGCGAAACCCTGTTCCTCAAGGGCCCCAGCGGCAGCGGCAAGACCACCCTGCTCGGCCTGCTCGGCGGGGTGCAGAAACCCGGTCGCGGCAGCATTCGCCTGCTCGGCCAGGAGCTGACCGAGCTGGGTGCCGGCGCCCGTGATCGCTTTCGCGTCGATCACACCGGCTACATTTTCCAGCAGTTCAACCTGCTGCCGTTTCTCTCGGTGCGCGAGAACGTCGAGCTGCCGTGCCATTTTTCGAAGCTGCGGGCCGAACGTGCGAAGCAGCGTCACGGCAGCGTCGATCAGGCCGCCGCCACCCTGCTCGCCCACCTGGGTTTGAAGGACGAAAGCATCCTGAGTCGCCGCGCCGATTCGCTGTCGATCGGTCAGCAACAGCGGGTCGCCGCAGCGCGCGCATTGATCGGGCAACCGGAACTGGTGATCGCCGACGAACCGACCTCGGCACTGGATTACGACGCCCGGGAAAACTTCATTCGCCTGCTGTTCGCCGAGTGCCGCGAAGCCGGCTCGAGCCTGTTGTTCGTCAGCCACGACCAGAGCCTGGCGCCGCTGTTCGACCGTCACCTGTCCCTGGCCGAACTCAATCGCGCCGCCACGTCTGCCGAGGTCTGAGATGTATCTGTTCCGTCTGGCCATGGCCAGCCTCGCCAACCGGCGTTTCACTGCCCTGCTCACCGCTTTCGCCATCGCGCTTTCTGTCTGCCTGCTGCTGGCGGTTGAGCGGGTGCGCACCGAAGCCAAGGCCAGTTTCGCCAGCACCATCAGCGGCACCGACCTGATCGTCGGCGCCCGTTCCGGCTCGGTGAACCTGTTGCTGTATTCGGTGTTTCGCATCGGCAACGCCACCAACAACATCCGCTGGGACAGCTTCGAACACTTCGCCAGCAATCCGAAGGTGAAGTGGGCAATTCCGATGTCCCTCGGCGATTCCCATCGCGGCTACCGGGTGATGGGCACCACCGAAGCCTATTTCGAGCATTACCAGTACGGTCGCCAGCAGCATCTGGAACTGGCGGACGGCCGCGCCTTCGCCACCGATCCGTTCGAAGTGGTGCTCGGTGCCGAAGTGGCCGAGGCGCTGCATTACAAGCTCGGCGACAAACTGGTGCTGGCCCACGGCGTGGCGACGATCAGTCTGGTCAAGCACGATGACAAACCGTTCACCGTGGTCGGGATTCTCAAGCGCACCGGCACCCCGGTGGACCGCACGCTGCACATCAGCCTCGGCGGCATGGAGGCGATCCACATCGACTGGCACAACGGCGTGCCGGCCCGTGGCAACGGCCGGATCAGCGCCGATCAGGCGCGCAACATGGACCTGACGCCGCAAGCGATCACCGCGTTCATGCTCGGCCTCAACAGCAAGATTTCGACCTTCGCCCTGCAACGGGAGATCAACGAATTCCGCGGCGAGCCGATGCTGGCGATTCTGCCGGGTGTGGCCTTGCAGGAGTTGTGGAGCCTGATGAGCACCGCTGAAAAAGCGCTGTTCGTGGTCTCGCTGTTCGTGGTGTTGACCGGGTTGATCGGCATGCTCACGGCGATTCTCACCAGCCTCAACGAACGCCGTCGCGAGATGGCGATCCTGCGTTCGGTGGGCGCGCGGCCGTGGCATATCGCGAGCCTGCTGGTGCTGGAAGCGTTCGCTCTGGCGCTGACCGGGGTGATCGCCGGGCTGGCGTTGTTGTACCTCGGCATCGCCGCTGCTCAGGGTTATGTGCAGGCCAATTACGGGCTGTATCTGCCGCTGGCGTGGCCAAGCGAGTATGAATGGACGCTGCTCGGTGGCATTCTGGCTGCCGCGCTGCTGATGGGCAGCGTGCCGGCCTGGCGCGCGTATCGCCAATCTTTGGCCGATGGCCTGTCGATCCGTTTATGAGGATGTTCACCATGCCCCGCGCCGTGCTTGCGCTGCTGTTGCTGGTCGCCCTGCCCGTGTGGGCGGCGACGCCGAAAGACCTGACCTGGTCGGAGATGATCCCGCCGGACGCGGCGCCCGAAGTGCCGAACATGACGCCGCTGCATGACCTGTCGAAGATGAGCGACGCGCTGTCCGCCGAATCGGCACCAGCGGCGAAACAGGACATGCCTAACGCCCCTGTGGTGCAAAGCCTCGACGGCCAGAACATTCGCCTGCCGGGTTACATCGTGCCGCTGGAAGTCAGCGAGGAAGGTCGCACCACGGACTTCCTGCTGGTGCCGTACTTCGGCGCCTGCATCCACGTGCCGCCACCGCCGTCGAACCAGATCGTGCACGTGAAAAGCGAACTCGGCGTGAAGCTCGACGAGCTGTATCAGCCTTACTGGGTGGAGGGACCATTGCAGGTCAAGCAGTCCACCAGCGAACTGGCTGATGCCGGGTATCAGATGGAAGCGGACAAGATTTACGTCTATGAGCTGCCGGAGTAACTCCGGCAGTCAGTTATAGCCCGCTCCATCGGCTTTGCGAGCAAAGGTTCCACAAAAAAACTGCCCATCACTGTTTCATTGAGCTGAGTCAAAAGACCGTATCAGACGGATTCGTACCATAGGACATCAAACATTTTTAACGTCCTTTGGGAGCTTCCATGAACAAGTCCTTGCTCAGCGCCTCGCTGTTTGCCCTCGCGCTCGCAGCCCCGCTCGCCCACGCCCACGAAGCCGGCGACATCATCGTTCGTGCCGGTGCGATCACCGTCAACCCGAAGGCCGACAGCTCCAGCGTCAAGGTCGATCAGGGTCCGCTGAGCGGCACCAACCTGGGCGGCAAGGCGACCATGAGCAGCGACACCCAACTGGGTCTGAACTTCGCCTACATGCTGACCAACAACATCGGTATCGAGCTGTTGGCCGCGTCCCCGTTCGAACATGACGTGAAGCTCAAGGGCACTGCCCTGCCAGCCGCCAACGGCAAGCTCGGCACCCTGAAACACCTGCCGCCGACCCTGAGCGTCGTCTACTACCCGCTGGACGCCAAATCGGCCTTCCAGCCGTACATCGGCGGTGGCATCAACTACACCTGGATCTACGACGAGCACGTCGGCAGCGAAGCCCAGTCCAACGGCTTCAGCAACTTCAAGGCGAAAAACTCCTGGGGCCTGGCCTGGCAGGTCGGCGCCGACTACATGCTGACCGACAACATCATGCTCAACGCCCAGGTGCGCTACATCGACATCGACACCCGCGCCACCGTCGAGAACAACGCCGTGGCACCGGGCACTCGCGCAAAAGTGAATGTCGACGTCGATCCATTTGTGTACATGGTCGGTCTGGGCTACAAGTTCTAAGCAGCAATCAAAGGACGTTCACGTGGTGGTGAATGAGGCTTGGTGGCGGGCAGGCTCAGAACTGACGGCGATGTTACGCCATCGACCGGGGAGCAAGCTCCCTCGCTACAGGAAACCGGTGTGAAACCCGAATTCCGGCCGTGAAAAAGGCGCCTGTCAAAAGGCGCCTTTTTCATGTCTGCGAGAAGCTCAGCGACCGAGCAGACGGGCCAGGCCGACGTTCATCGGTGTTGGCGTCGGGCACTTGAATCGCTCAAGCAACCGACCGTTGTTCGCCCGCGAATGGCGGATGTCACCGGAGCGCGCCGGGCCGTAGCTGACGGGCGGCAATTCGCCGACCACCGCTTCGAGCGCGGCCAGCATCTGCTTGAGATTGGTCGCCTGATTCCAGCCGACGTTCACCGCACCGACGTCCACTTGCGGCTTTTCGATCGCCTGCACCAGCACGTCGACCAGGTCTTCGACGTACATGAAATCCCGGGTCTGCTCGCCATCGCCGAACACGGTGATCGGCAGGCCTTTCTGCGCGCGTTCGCTGAAAATGCTGATCACCCCGGAGTACGGCGAGGACGGATCCTGACGCGGGCCGAAGATGTTGAAGAATCGGAAGATCGCCGGTTCCAGACCGTGCTGGCGGCGATAGAAATCGAAGTACTGCTCGCCGGCCAGTTTGTCCGACGCGTAAGGCGTCAGCGGCGCTTTGGGCGTGTCTTCGTCAATCGACTCGCCTTCGCCATTGTTGCCGTAGACGGCTGCGCTGGAGGCGTACAGCACGCGTTTGACGCCGGCCTCGCGCATGGCTTCGCAGACGTTCAGCGTGCCGATGAAATTGCTCTGGTGGGTTTTCACCGGATCGTCCACCGACGCCTGCACCGAAGCCACGGCGGCCAGATGGGCGACAGCGCTGCATCCCTGCATCGCTTGCGCGACCAGAGCGGCGTCGGCCACATCGCCGACGATCAGTTCGACCTTGGGATTGTCCAGCGGCAGATTGCTGCGCTTGCCGGTCGACAGATCATCGATGATCCGCACCGAATGCCCCTTGGCAAGCAGCGCGTCAGTCAGGTGCGAGCCGATGAAACCGGCGCCGCCGGTGATGAGAACAGGGCTTTCAGCCATGACGATAAAACCTATCCAGTAAGCCCGGGAGCGCGGCACGCCAGGCGCGCGGCTTGATCCCGAAGGTGTGCAGAATTTTCTTGCAGGCGAGTACCGCGTGTTGCGGTTCTTCGGCGGCATCCGGCCGCGCGGCGTGGGCCTGGGCGGTCGGGGCTTCGATGGCCAGCGGGTGCAGGCCGCGCGCTTCGGTGAGAATCGCCTGGCCCAGCGCCAGCGGCGTGGTCGCCTCGTGGCCGGCGTAGTGGTAAGTGCCCCACAGCGGCGCGGCGCAATCGAGTTGCTTGAGCACCGAAATGATCACCCGCGCCGCATCGTCAACCGGGGTCGGATTGCCACGACGGTCATCGGCCAGCAGCAATTCTTCCGGTTGTTCGGCGCGGGCCAGGAAGCGCCCGAGGGTGCCTTCCGGGCTGTCGTCGAGCAGCCAGCCAAAGCGCAGCAGCACGTGTTGCGGGCAGGTGGCGCGTACGCTCTGCTCGATCCGCCACAGGGCCTGACCGCGCAGGCCCAACGGCACTGGCTCGTCCTTTTCGCTGTAGGCGGTGGCGCGGGAACCGTCGAACACTCGATAACTGGACGGCTGCACCAGCACGATGTTGTGGTGCTGGCACAGTTCGGCCAATCGCTCGATGGCGCGTTCCTGCCCGGCCAGACGGCTTTCGCTGACGGCCTCGGCCTGGAACCAGTCGAAATAGTAGGCAAGGTTGATCAATGCATCGGGACGGGTGTCGTCGAGCAATTGGGTCAGGCTCGCGGCATCCCAGCCGTCTTCGGGCGGGCGGGGGGCGAGGAAACCGATGTCTTCCTCTGCACCGAGGCGAATCAGCGCCTGCCCAAGGGCATTTCCGCCGCCCAGTAACATAAGGCGCATTCGCATAGAGTCAGCAGGCCCAGTCTGATTGGAACGATGGCTTTGGCGACGATGTTTGGTACAGCGTCGTCGATAATTGCCGGAATCGTTGCATTTTGCGGGTTTAGTGCGCAACCGTCACCCGTAAAGTGTAGATCCCGAGCGGTACTTGCAACTTCGCCCGCCCACCCGCATAACTGAAGTCATGAATCTGCCCCTCCCCAAGGACGCGGCCCTGGCAGGCTTCCACCCCGCCGTCAGCGCCTGGTTCAGCAGCACATTCCCGACGGTGACCGCCGCCCAGGCCCGCGCATGGCCGTTGATCCGCCAGCGCCGCTCGACGCTGATCGCCGCGCCCACCGGCTCCGGCAAGACCCTCACCGCATTTCTCGCGGTGCTCGACGATCTGGTCCACCGTGGCCTGGAAACCCCGGACGGTCTGCCGGACGAAACCCTGGTGGTCTACGTTTCGCCGCTCAAGGCGTTGTCCAACGACATTCGCATCAACCTGCAGAATCCGCTGGCGGGGATTACCGACCAGCTGCGCCAAATGGATCTGCCGGCACTGGAAATCACCACCGCCGTGCGCACCGGCGACACCCCGCAGAAAGACCGCGCCGCCATGCGCAAGATTGCGCCGCACATTCTGGTGACCACCCCGGAATCGCTTTACGTGCTGCTCGGCTCCGAGTCCGGCCGAAAAATGCTCGGCACCACGCGCACGGTGATCGTCGATGAAATCCATGCCATCGCCGCTGGCAAACGCGGCAGCCACCTGGCCTTGAGCCTCGAACGCTTGCAGGCGCTGTGTCCTGACCCACTGACCCGCATCGGTCTGTCGGCCACACAGAAACCGATCGATGCGGTGGCGCGTTTTTTGGTCGGCCATGAACGCCCCTGCGAAATCATCGACATCGGCCACGCGCGCCCACGGGATCTGGGCATCGAAGTGCCGCCGGTGCCGTTGTCAGCCGTGATGGCCAATGATGTCTGGGAACTGGTCTACGACCGCCTCGCCACGCTGGCCCGGGAACACCGCACCACGCTGATTTTCGTCAACACCCGACGTCTGGCTGAACGCCTGAGCCGGCACCTGAGCGAACGCCTCGGCAAACACGCGGTGGCGGCGCACCACGGCAGTCTGGCCAAGGAGTTTCGCCTCGACGCCGAGCAGCGGCTCAAGCGTGGCGAACTGCAAGTGCTGATCGCCACCGCATCGCTGGAACTGGGGATCGACATCGGCGAAGTCGACCTGGTTTGCCAGATCGCCTCGCCGCGCTCGATTGCCGGGTTTCTGCAACGAGTCGGCCGCTCCGGACACCAGGTCGGCGGCACACCCAAGGGGCGCCTGTTCGCCACCACTCGCGATGACTTGATCGAATGCGCCGCGCTGCTCGACTGCGTGCGCCGCGGTGAACTCGATACGTTGCACATCCCCGAAGCGCCGCTGGATGTACTGGCGCAGCAGATCATCGCCGAGGTCAGTTGCCAGGAGTGGGCCGAGGACGATTTGCTCGCGCTCTTCCGCCGGGCCGAACCCTACGCCCGCCTCGACGAAAAACATTATCAAGCGCTGCTGAGCATGCTCGCCGAAGGCTACAACGGCCGTCAGGGCATCCGCAGCGCCTACCTGCATCGCGACGCCGTGAGCCGAACCCTGCGCGGACGACGCGGCGCTCGGCTGACCGCCGTCACCAGCGGCGGCACCATCCCCGACAACGCCGACTACAGCGTATTGCTCGAACCCCAGGGCCTGAACATCGGCAGCGTCAACGAAGACTTCGCCGTGGAAAGCATTGCCGGCGACGTGTTCCAGCTCGGCAACGCCTCCTATCGCATCCTGCGGGTGGAAACCGGCAAGGTGCGGGTCGAAGATGCCCAGGGTCAGCCGCCGACCATCCCGTTCTGGCTCGGCGAAGCACCGGGGCGCAGCGACGAATTGTCGGCGGCCGTGGCGCGCCTGCATGCGCAGCTCGATCAATTGCTCAGCGCCAGCCCCGGCAACCTGCAACCGGCCCTCGACTGGCTGACCGGCACCCTCGGCCTGAACCTGGCCAGCGCCGAGCAACTGGTGGATTACCTGGCCCGCGCCCGCCTCGCCCTCGGCGCCTTGCCGTCGCGGGACACGCTGCTGATGGAGCGGTTTTTCGACGAGTCCGGCGGCACCCAGCTGATCATTCATTCGCCGTTCGGCAGCCGCATCAACCGAGCCTGGGGCCTGGCCCTGCGCAAGCGTTTCTGCCGCACCTTCAACTTCGAATTGCAGGCCGCCGCCAGCGAAGACGCGATCGTGCTGTCGCTGTCCACCAGCCACAGTTTCGAACTCGACGAAGTCTGGCGTTATCTGCACAGCAACAGCGCCGAGCACATTCTGATTCAAGCCGTGCTGGATGCACCGCTGTTCGGTGTGCGCTGGCGCTGGAATGCTGGTGTGGCGCTGGCCCTGCCGCGTTACACGGGCGGGCGCAAGGTCGCACCGCAATTGCAGCGGATGAAAAGCGAAGACCTGATCGCCAATGTGTTTCCTGATCAGATCGCCTGCCTGGAAAACCTCGCCGGTGAACGGGAAATTCCCGAGCATCCGCTGGTGGAACAGACCCTCGACGATTGCCTGCACGAGGCGATGGACAGCGAAGGCTGGCTCGAACTCCTGCGGCGCATGGAGCTTGGCGAAGTGCGCCTGATCGCCCGTGACCTGCCGGCACCCTCGCCGCTGGCGGCGGAAATCCTCAGCGCCCGCCCCTACACCTTTCTCGACGATGCGCCGCTGGAAGAGCGGCGCACCCAGGCTGTGCTCAACCGCCGCTGGAGCGATCCGCAATCCACCGATGACCTCGGCGCGCTGGACGCCGATGCGATCGAAGCCGTGCGCGAAGAAGCGTGGCCGACGCCGAACAGTGCCGATGAAATGCACGAAGCGCTGATGAGCCTGGCCTGCATCAGCGACCGTGAAGTCGAGGTCAATCCGCAGTGGCGCGACTGGCTGAATGCCCTGGCCGAGACCGGGCGAGCCTGCCAGTTGCAGATCGATCCCGAACATTCACTGTGGCTGGCGAGAGAACGCCTGACCTGTCTGCAAGCGGTTTATCCACAGGCACAGTCGGCACTCACCGCGCTGCCCGGTTTCGACGAACCATGGGCAGCCGATGACGCAATAATCGAAGTCATCCGCGCGCGACTCGGCGCATTCGGCCCGCTACCGCTGGCGGCGATTGCCGAACCCCTGGCCTTGATGCCGGCCTCTGTTCATCAAGCCCTCGCTCATCTGGAGCGCGAAGGTTATGTACTGCGCGGCCAGTTCACGCCGGGATCGACCGTTGAGGAATGGTGCGAGCGGCATCTGCTGGCGCGCATTCATCGCTACACGGTCAAGCGTCTGCGCCGGGAAATCGAGCCGGTGGCGTTGCAGGATTTCATGCGGTTTCTGTTCGACTGGCAGCACTTGTCCCTGTCCACCCGTGGTCAGGGCAGCGTGGTGTTGCCAGCGATTGTCGGCCAGCTCGAAGGCTATCCGGCTGCGGCTTCGGCCTGGGACAGCGACCTCCTTCCGGCGCGGCTCAAGGACTATTCACCGAGCTGGCTGGACGATCTTTGCCGCAACGGCAAGCTGGTATGGACGCGACTCAGCGCCCGACAAAACATCAGCGGCACGGCGTTGCGCAGCACGCCGATCGTGTTGCTGCCGCGCAGTCAGGTCGGCTTGTGGAGTGCACTGGCCGAGCAGACGCCGGTCAGCGAACTGTCGCCCAAAACCCGCAAGGTTTTCGACGCGCTGAGCCAGCACGGCGCGCTGTTTTTTGATGAGCTGATTCATGAAGCGCACCTGCTGCGCACCGAGCTGGAAATCGCCTTGCAGGAACTGGTCGGCGCCGGTCTGGTAAATGCCGACAGCTTCGCCGGATTGCGGGCGCTGATCACCCCAGCGAGCAAGCGCCAGCAGCGCAGCAGTCGGCGGGGGCGCGGGGCGTTTGTCGGCGGCATGGACGATGCCGGGCGCTGGGCGTTATTGCGTCGCGGGGCGGTTATGGAAAACCGTCAAACAGCGTCGCCTGAAACACTTGAACACGTCGCAATGACTTTGTTGCGCCGCTATGGCGTGGTGTTCTGGCGCCTGCTGGAACGTGAGGCCGGCTGGTTGCCGAGCTGGCGCGAACTGTTGCGTACGTTCCATCGACTGGAGGCCCGGGGCGAGATTCGTGGCGGGCGGTTTGTCAGCGGTCTGGCCGGCGAGCAATTCGCCCTGCCCGAGGCGATTCCGCTGTTGCGCGAAGTCCGCCGTCGCCCCCATGACGGCAGCCTGATTGCGGTGTGCGGCGTCGATCCGCTGAACCTCGCCGGCACCTTGTTACCGGGCGCGAAAGTGCCGGCGCTGGCGAGCAATAGGCTGGTGTATCGCGACGGCTTGCCGGTCGCTGCCGAGGTCGCGGGCAAACAGCAATTCTGGGTGGAGCTGGACCCCACCGCCATGAGCGAAATCCGTAACAGGCTGACCCGTCACTGAGTGCGCGCCTGCTCCGGCAACACTACAGACGAATGCGCCGGCGCCACCTCTTCTTCCTGGCGTTTGGGCAGCAAAACCTGCTGTGGATAAGTCTGGGCGAAATGCACCCACGGGCTGTTATCCACAAGCTTTTTCAAACGCTGGTTGAACGCGCGGCTCACCGCATATTGCCCACCGGAAACCGTGCGGAATTGCGCGGTCAGCACCACGCCGTTCAGGTCCATCTTGTCTACGCCAAATACATCCAGCGGCCCTTGCAGGTTGTACTTGAGGAATGGATCTTCGCGAATCGAATCCCCCGCCTCGCGGATCAGCTCGATGGCCTTGTCGACATCGGTGTCATAGGTGAACTGCACCGAGAAAAACGCGAACGCAAACTGCCGTGATTGGTTGGTCACCGCCTTGATCTGACCGAACGGCACCGAGTGCACAAAGCCCTTGCCGTCGCGCAGGCGCAAGGTGCGAATGGTCAGGCCTTCGACCGTGCCGGCATGCCCGGAATCGAGCACCACCCAGTCGCCGATCGACAGGGTGTCTTCGATGATAATGAACAGCCCGGTAATCACGTCCTGCACCAGTTGCTGCGAGCCGAAACCGATGGCCAGGCCGACCACCCCGGCACCCGCCAGCAGCGGCGCGACGTTGATCCCGAGATTGGCCATGGTGGTGATCGCGCAGATCACCACCAGGATGATTTTGATCGCGTTGCGCAACAGCGGCAGGATGGTTTTCACCCGGGTGCTGGGCTGGCGCGCCGAGCGTTTGCTGACCGGTGGTTTCAGCGCTTCCTGAATCGCCGTGTCGAGCACCACCCACAGCAGCCATGTCACGAGGAAGATCAGGCCGATGCTGCTCAGGGCATTGCTGATCGCCCGACCGACCGTGCTGCTTTGCGCGAAGTCGAGCAGCGACACGCCCCAGATCCGCCCGAGAATGTCGATGAATGCAATCGCGATGACGATCCGCAGCAACGCATGCAACAGGCTGAGGAAACGCTCCTTGTAGGCACTGCTGCGCTGGATCGCCTCGGCCTTGCGCGACTTGAACAGGTGTTGCAGCACGGTGCTGAGAAACACCGTGCCGATCAGCAGCACCGTGGTGAACAGCGCACAACGCAGGGCCTTTTGATTGTCCTCGCCGATGCCGATCAGATTGACCGCAGAGACCAGCACCATCAGCACGATCGGCCAGTACCAGAGCCCGGAAAAAATCCGCAGCGACTCCTGCAACGACGGCTGTTTCAGACGCTGGGCCAGCGGGCGATTGCGGATCAGGTGCGCCACCGGTCGGCGCAGGCGAATCACCAGCAGACCGAAGATGATCGACGCCAGCAGACCGGTGAACACCGCGATGCTGCTGGTGATGTTGCCGCCCAGTTGCCGGGCGATCTGCGGGCTGGTCAGGGCATCGCTGAGGGCGGCGAGAAAACCGATCAGGAACAGCGGTTTCGGGCAGTAGTCGCGAATGATCTGCACGGCGCGGCGCTTGTGGCCGGTGTTGAACATCACCACCACACACAACAGCATCGACGTGGAAAATATCCCGCTGCTGGTGGCGTAGGCAAAACACAGCGCCAGCGCGCGACCGACCGAGGCCGACAGAAAATGGCTGACGTACAGGGTCAGCGGCAGACAGATCAGTGCGGGCAGCGTGTACGGCAACAGGTAACCGAGCAGGTCTTGACTGCGCTGGCGGGTGCGCAGCCAGCGCCCTTCCCGCAGGCGTTTGCCCAGCACGCTACCGAGCACCGTCAATACGGCAAACGTGCCCAGCCACACGCCGGAGAGCATCAGGAAATCCCCCGCCACGCTCCAGCCGGAGCGGTTCGAGGGTTGGTTGACCAGCCTGTCGACTTCATCCGCCGCCCGGTCGGCGCGCAGGCGCCAGGCGTCGACCAGATGCTCGTTGAGATCGAGTTTGTCCTGCACGTCGTCGATGCTGGAACTGATGGCGCCGAGCAGTCCGCCCTGCACGATCGGTTCCGGTTTGGCCGGCTCTTCACTGGCCGCCGGAACGCCCGGCAGGCTGGCGGCTTGCACTGCATGGCCGCCGAACAACAGCAATGCCCCCAATAGAATCGCGATCCTGAACCTGGTCAAAACGCAGAGCTCCCTTGGTTGAACCTGTAAGGAACTGATCGGTAAATCGCGGGCAAGTTCGGTTTTTGCGGCGAAATCAAGAGCCCCCTCACCCCAGCCCTCTCCCGGAGGGAGAGGGAGCCTACCGAGGTGTTTTCACGAGTTACATCGACCTGAAAGGTTCGTTTTGATCTCAAGTCCGAGAGCCGGCCTATGCTGCGTCGGAACCTGAGTACGGCTCGGTGTATCACGTCGGCGTAACTCAAAAGGACACATCGATCAGTCCCCTCTCCCTCGGGGAGAGGGTTAGGGTGAGGGCGGGCTTTTGATCTTTGCGCCCAGATCAAATATCAAATGCCCATCCCTGTATTTTTCCACCCCCACCAAAACCCGACACTGCGCTCCATTCAATCCCCCACCGGAGTGCCGTCATGCCCATTGCCCTGCTCGCGCTGACCCTCAGCGCTTTCGCCATCGGGACGACCGAGTTCGTCATCGTTGGTCTGCTTCCCACCATCGGCGCCGATCTCGGCGTCAGCCTGCCGTCCGCCGGTCTGCTGGTCAGTCTTTATGCCCTCGGCGTAGCCATCGGTGCGCCGGTGCTGACCGCCCTCACGGGCAAAGTCCCGCGCAAACTGTTGCTGCTGTCGCTGATGGTGCTGTTCACCCTCGGCAACCTGCTGGCCTGGCTGGCGCCGAGTTATGAATCGCTCGTAGTGGCGCGGATCGTCACCGGTCTGGCCCATGGCGTGTTCTTCTCCATCGGCTCGACCATCGCCACCAGCCTGGTGCCCAAGGAAAAAGCTGCGAGTGCGATTGCGATCATGTTCACCGGCCTGACCGTGGCGCTGGTCACCGGCGTGCCGCTCGGCACGTTCATCGGTCAGCATTTCGGCTGGCGTGAAACCTTCCTCGCCGTTTCGGCGCTGGGTGTCATCGCGTTCATCGGCAGCCTGCTTTACGTGCCGAACAACATTGCCCACAGCAAACCGGCGTCGCTGTTGCAGCAATTGCAGGTGCTCAAACAACCGCGCCTGCTGCTGGTGTACGCCATGACGGCCATCGGTTACGGCGGCTCGTTCATTGCCTTCACGTTCCTGGCGCCGATCCTTCAGGACATCTCCGGCTTCAGCGCCGGCACCGTCAGCCTGGTGTTGCTGGTGTACGGCGTGTCGGTGGCCGTCGGCAACATCTGGGGCGGCAAACTGGCGGACAAACGCGGGCCGATCAGCGCGCTGAAAATCATCTTCGCCCTGCTCGCCGCCGTGCTGTTCGTGCTCACTTTCACCGCCGGCAACCCATGGCTGGCGCTGGCCACCGTGCTGGTCTGGGGCGCAGTTGCCTTCGGCAACGTGCCGGGCTTGCAGGTGTATGTGGTGCGTCAGGCTGAACATCACACGCCGCACGCCGTGGACGTGGCATCAGGCCTGAACATTGCCGCGTTCAACCTCGGGATTGCCGGTGGCGCGTGGGGTGGCGGTTTGATCGTCGAGCACATCGGTCTGATCCATACCGCGTGGATCGGCGGCCTGGTGGTGCTGGTGGCATTGGCCCTGACGGCATGGAGCGGTCGCCTCGATCGCCTGGGCCCGGTGTACGCCGAACCTGCCGAAGGCTCCGCCCGAATCGTCACCGGGCACTGATCCGGCGCAGCCTGACCGTCCGTAATCCCGTCGAAACTTTCCCGAACCGCCCGCAGTCATCCACAGACAGAGGCCGTACGGGGACTTTCGACGGGAGGGCGGCATGGCAACGATTCATATCGGTATTTCAGGCTGGCGTTACGCCCCGTGGCGCGGGGACTTTTACCCCAAGGGGCTGGCGCAGAAACGCGAATTGCAGTTCGCCTCACGGGCGGTCAACAGCATCGAAATCAACGGATCGTTCTACGCCCTGCAACGGCCGGAACGCTACGCCCAGTGGTACGCCGAGACGCCGGATGACTTCGTGTTCAGCATCAAGGCGCCCCGCTTCATCACCCACATCCGCCGCCTGCGCGATATCGAAAAACCCCTGGCCAATTTCTTCGCCTCCGGGGTGCTGGAGTTGAAGGAAAAATTCGGCCCGGTCCTCTGGCAGTTCCCGCCCAACTTCACGTTCGACCCCGAACGCTTCGAAGCTTTTCTCGATCAGTTGCCCCACGACACCCAGGCCGCCGCCGAGCTCGCCCGTCAGCACGATTCACACCTGCACGGCCACGCAAGCATGAAGGCCTACGGCAAAAAACCGCTGCGCCATGCCGTGGAAATCCGCAACGACAGTTTCATCGACCCCGACTTCGTGCGCTTGCTCAAACGCTACAACACCGCGCTGGTGATCGCCGACACCGCCGGGAAATGGCCGTACCGCGAAGACCTCACCAGCGATTTCGTCTACCTGCGTCTGCACGGTGCCGAGGAGCTATACGCCAGCGGCTACACCCGTGTCGCGCTGCAACGCTGGGCCGAACGGATCGACGCCTGGCACCATGGCCGGCAACCGGGCGACGCACATCTGATCGCGCCGCGCCTGAAGCCTCGGGCCCGTAAATCCCGCGAGGTTTTCTGCTACTTCGACAACGACATCAAGGTCCGCGCGCCTTTCGATGCCCGCAGCCTGTTGCAGCGATTCGATCTGGATAAGAACCTCGAAACCGTGCCCGGCGAACCGGCCGCCGAAGGGGTACTCGCATGAGCATTCCCGAGCCGGTCGGCTTCACCGACGAGCAGACCACTGTCATTACCACGGTCCGCCGTTTCACCGTGCTGACGGTCAACACCCACAAGGGTTTCACCGCGCTGAACCGGCGTTTCATCCTGCCGGAATTGCGCGAAGCGGTGCGCAGCGTGTCCGCCGATGTGGTGTTTCTCCAGGAGGTCCATGGCACCCACGAGCACCATCCCAAACGCTACGAAAACTGGCCGACGATGCCCCAGTACGAATTTCTCGCCGACAGCCTCTGGCCGCAGTTCGCCTACGGACGCAATGCTGTGTATCCGGACGGCGATCACGGCAATGCGGTGCTGTCGAAATTCCAGATCGTGCGCCATGACAACCTCGACGTTTCGATCAGCGGCCATGAAAACCGCGGCCTGTTGCATTGCGTGCTGCGCCTGCCGGGAGACGACCGAGAGGTGCATGCGATCTGCGTCCATCTGGGCCTGCGCGAAAGCCATCGCAACGATCAGCTGGGCCTGCTGCGAGAACGCCTTTCCGAGCTACCCAGTGATGCGCCGGTGATCGTCGCCGGCGATTTCAACGACTGGCGCCAGCGCGCCGATGCCTTGCTTGAACCCTGTGGCCTGCGCGAAGTGTTTGCGGCGCATCACGGCAAACCGGCGCGCAGTTTTCCCGCGCGCATGCCGCTGCTGCGCCTCGACCGGATCTACGTACGCAACCTCAAGGCCAGTCAACCCAAAGTGCTGGCGAACCGTCCCTGGTCACACCTTTCCGACCACGCGCCGCTGTCGGTGGAGATTGAACTATGAGCAGTGCACCGTTGGAAAAATCCGCCGTAGAGCCGGTCAGCATTACCCCGCCCGTGCGCGAGCCGGGCACCGTCGATGTCGAGTACCGCTGGCAGGGCAACAACCGGCTCGAGCTGCTGGAAAACGGCGAGGAATATTTTCCCCGGGTGTTCGAAGCGATGCGCGCGGCGAAAAGCGAAATCCTGCTGGAGACCTTCATCGTCTTCGAAGACAAGGTCGGCAAGGAATTGCAGGAGATCCTGATCGATGCCGCCCGGCGTGGCGTGCGCACCACCGTCAGCCTCGACGGTTTCGGTTGTGGCGAACTGAGCACCGGTTATCTGACCGCGCTGAGCGATGCCGGCGTACATCTGCAGATATTCGACCCGGCCCCCAAGCGTCTGGGCATTCGCACCAACTGGTTCCGCCGCTTGCACCGCAAGATCGTGGTGGTCGACGGACTGATTGCGTTCATCGGCGGGATCAATTTTTCCGGCGATCACCTGGCCGATTTCGGCCCCGAAGCGAAGCAGGATTATTCGGTGGAAGTTCAGGGCCCGGCGGTGGCCGACATCCATCATTTCGCCCTGCTGCAAAGCGGTCGACCGGGACGCGCAAGGTTCTGGTGGCAACGGCGCCGACAGCGTCGCGCCGAAATGGCCTTCGATGATCACGACGGTCAGGTGCGTCTGGTGTTCCGCGACAATGACCGCCACAACACCGATATCGAAGACGTGTATTTGCAGGTATTGCGCCGCGCCCAACGGCGGGTGGTGATCGCCAACGCCTACTTCTTTCCCGGCTATCGCCTGCTGCGCGAAATCCGCAACGCAGCCCGACGCGGGGTCGAGGTGCGACTGATTCTGCAGGGGCAGCCGGACATGCTGGTGGCCAAACTCGCTGCGCGCATGACCTACGATTACCTGCTCAAGGCCGGGGTGCAGATTCATGAATATTGCGAGCGGCCGCTGCACGGCAAAGTGGCGCTGGTGGACGAGGAATGGAGCACCGTCGGCTCGAGCAATCTCGATCCGCTGAGCCTTTCGCTGAACCTGGAAGCCAACGTGCTGATCCGCGACCGCGCCTTCAATCGCCACCTGTTCGAACGCCTCGAAGACCTCAGCCACAACCACTGCAAGGCGATGGACGCCGCGAAGTCGCCGCGCGGGCGAATCTGGCACATGACCGTGGGCTTTCTGGTGTTTCACTTCCTGCGGCATTTCCCGGCGATGGCCGGTTGGCTGCCGGCGCACAAGCCACGGCTCAAACCCTTCACCCACGCCGCCGGGAGCGATCCGTCATGAGCCATTCCGAAGCCCACGCGGCGGTGCATCCGGCACCGGCGGGCAAGTCCCGCTGGAGCCGCTGGAAACGTCCGCTGACCCTGCTGTTTTTCCTTGCGCTGATCGTATTGCTGACGATGTTCGCCAGTCGGATCGAATGGGCCGAGGTGCTGCAAACCCTCGCCGACTTCAAGGTGCGCACGCTGATCATCGCCTCCAGCCTGACCCTGCTGAGCTTTCTGGTGTACGCCAGTTTCGACCTGATCGGCCGCACTTACATCCGCCAGGATCTGACGTGGAAACAGATCCTGCCGGTGGGCGTCATCAGCTACGCCTTCAATCTCAACTTGAGCGCATGGGTCGGCGGAATCGCCATGCGCTATCGCCTGTATTCGCGGCTCGGGGTGAGCAAAAGCAACATCGCCAAGATCCTCGGCCTGAGCCTGGCGACCAACTGGTTCGGCTACATGACCATCGCCGGCGTGGTGTTCAGCAGCGGGCTGGTGCGCATGCCGCCAGGCTGGAAAGTCAGCAGCGACGCGTTGCAGGGCATTGGTGTATTGCTGCTGTTGGTGAGCGCCGGTTATCTGGTCGCCTGCCAGTTTTCCCGGCGGCGCGAGTGGTCGATTCGCGGGGTAGAAATCAACCTGCCGTCGCTGCGCATGGCGGTCCTGCAATTGCTGCTCGGGGCGCTGAACTGGTCGCTGATGGCGGCGGTGATTTTCACCTTGCTGCCGAGCAAGCTCGACTATCCGCTGGTGCTCGGGGTGCTGTTGATCAGCGCGATTGCCGGGGTCATCACCCACATCCCCGCCGGGCTCGGCGTGCTGGAAGCGGTGTTCGTGGCGCTGCTGCAACACGAGGCTTCCCGGGGCAGTCTGGTGGCGGGGTTGCTGGCGTACCGGGCGATCTATTTCCTGTTGCCGTTGCTGATTACCGTGCTGATGTACCTGGTGGTGGAAGCCAAGGCCAAGGCGTTGCGGATCGAGAAGAAACCCAAATCTGATCAGCGCGACTGAATGATGCTCAACCGCTCGCCCACCACCATTTCGGTGATCCAGTCGACGAGGATCGAGGTGTAGGCCTGCTGCGAGGTCGGGTCGCTCAGGGCGTGGTCGGCGCCGTCGATGATGCGGTGAGTCAGCGAGTGGGTCTGCTGACACGCGGCGCGGTAACTCATGATCGTCGCGTGGGGCACGTAGTCATCGGTTTCCGACTGCACCAGCAGCACGTCCCCGGTGAATTGCGAGCAGGCGTGCAACGCGCGGTTGCTGTCGGCGCGCACCAGGGTGCCGCGATAATCGCGCAGGTCGGCCTTGTCCAGATCTCGCTTGGGCGTGTGCCATTGTTCGTCGCGATACAGCGCCGGCACCCGCAGCGCCAGCCAGCGCACCGGACGCAATGAGGTGAGGATCGAGGCGAGATAACCGCCATAGCTGGTGCCCACAACCGCAATGGCCGAAGTGTCCAGCGCCGGGTGGGCGAGCAGCCGATCGTAGGCCGCCAGCAAATCACGCAGATTGTCTTCGCGGGTGACCCGGCTCAGCGGAATGCCGGTGCCGCCGGTGTGCCCGCGCAGGTCGAACGTCAGGCACACACAGCCCAGGCCGGCGATGCCTTTGGCCCGCTCCAGATCCCGCTCCTGACTGCCGCCCCAGCCGTGCACGAACAACACGCCGGGGACTTTCGATTTGGGACTGAGGAACGTCCCGCTCATCTGTTCATCATCAATGTCGATTTGAATGCTTTCGCTTCTAGCCGTCATAGGATTTGACCGTTACGTATTTGAGGAGAAAGTCGCTGTTCTCGGCCGGCCCGCGATACACCTCGATGGCATCCGCCGGCAGGGCCTGATCGGAATAGGTTTCCACCGACGACACGCGGATCGCGCGCATCGAGGGATCGTTGACGAAACTTTGCAGCGCCGCCACTTCCGCGCTGCTGGCGCCGCCCATGCGCCAGGACTGTTCGAGCACGCCACTGCGCGGCCGGCCTTCGCTGTCCAGGCCTTGGGCAATGTCGTAATTGCGCCGCGAGGCATAGAAACGCGGATAGGCTTCGTCAGCCGCCCGGTCGAACACCTGCGCCTGCTGGATCGCAAGACGCACGTCGTCGGGCAGATCCAGCGCCAGCAGATCCTCGTAACCGCCCTGCACCACCAGCAGGTTCGAGCCGCCGTACACTTCCTCGCCGTGGGCATCTTTGGTCAAGTATTGATCACCGCAGTAACTCAGCACCCGGTCGCCGATGAACGACTGGCCGACGCTGTGGGTGACCACCTGACTCAAATCCTGCTCCAGCACCACGCCATCGCTGAACAGTTCTCCGACCTCGGGTCGGGCGAGGATTTCGTCGAACGCATCCAGGCTCTTGATTACTTCCTGACCGCGCCCGGCGCAGGCGTGGATCGGCTTGATCCGGATCGGTCCGCTGTACAACAGATGTTCGGCGGCGGGCCGTGCATCCTCCAGCGCAAAGACGCTGAGCCCGTCCAGCACCACGGTGCGCACCCGCTCGGAAAACAGCGGCGACCAGCCTTGCGGCGCATGGGCCTGATGGCTGCGCAAACCGTGGCTGATGGCTTTGGTGCAGATGAAATCGTGCTCGACGAAACCGCCCCACAGATCATCCGGACCGCTCACGCCCAGTTCGCGGGCCGCCGCGCCGACGAGGGTCTGGGTCGGCAACAGATATATATCCCGGCCGCGATGCTTTTCGGCGTCGTAACTGCCGCCGAACTTGAGGCCGAGGATCTGCGCCAGCCATCGCGCGAGGGCTTTATTGGTCTGCACTTCATGTTGTGGCGCGCCGGGCCGAACCGAGTGGGCGACGACCACTTTCCTGCGGGATGTCGGGGTCATGCGTCCCCCTTCCAACGGCGGTTTGAATGTAGGTCAGAGGGTGCAGAGATCAGGCCAACCGGGGCTTGCCTGAAACGCCCTGAAAATCAGCCACTTGAAAAACCCGTGCTGGCACCGCGCCTGTTTCAATCTGCACGACTGCGCTGTGGGCTCCGGCATTTTGCACGACAGGTGCTTACTACTTCGCCACGGCCGGCGGCGGACTCACGCCGAATCGCGTGCGGTATTCACTCGGCGCCAGCCCGGTGATTTTCTTGAACGTCGCGCGAAAGGCTCCCGGATCCTGATAGCCCACCGTCCACGCAATGTGGTCGATGGTGCCGTTGGTGAACTCGAGCATTTCCCGGGCCTTGCCGACCCGCAGGTGCTGGCAGTATTCGGTGGGTTTCAGACCGGTCGCCGCACGGAAACGGCGCAGGAAAGTACGTTCTTCGAGGCCCGCGCGTTCGGCCATCGCCGTCAGCGAGACATCGGTCGCGCCGTTGCCTTGCAGCCAGTGCTGAACCTTGAGAATCGCCCCGTCGCCATGATTGAGGATCGGGGCGAAATTGCTGCCGCAGGCACTGGCGCTGTCGCTGTGTTCCACCACCAGGAATCGCGCGGTCGCGCTGGCGATGCTCGGCCCGAGCAGACGATCGACCAGCCGTAGCCCCAGTTCCGACCAGGCCATCAAACCGGCCGTGGTGATCAGGTCGCCGTCATCGACAATCGGCGTGTCGGCCTTGAGTTTAATGTGTGGATATCGCTCGGCGAACGCCTTGGCTGACGTCCAGTGCGTGGTGGCGCTGCGACCGTCGAGCAGACCGCTTTCGGCCAGCAACAGCGAACCGACACATACGCCGCCGAGGGTGGCGCCGCGGGCATGTTGCTCGCGCAGCCAGTGAATCAGCCCGGCGGGCACCTGGGCTGCTGAAAAACCACCAATGGACGGCGGAATCACGACCGCGACCAGACCGGCGTCGGTGCCGGGATCGCTGTCGTGGACCCTTACCGGCGATTGATCGCCCTCGACCTGCCAATGGCTGACCCGCAAGCGCGGCAACTGCGCACTCTGGTGCTCGGCAGCGACCCGGTTGGCCACCGCGAACAGGTCGGTCAACCCATGCACCGCCGCCAGCTGCGCGCCGGGATAGATCAGCACACCCAGTTCGACGACCGCCGGTTTCGCGTCCATTGTCAGTTTTCCCCTGTGTATTGTCGGTGCGGCCAATCCTCGAAAACGTGGCCAGCGCCAATACTGAGCCCACACCCAACGTTCACTTCGAGGACACACCCATGGCCAAGCAAGCGCTCATCGTAGTCGATATCCAGAACGACTACTTCCCCCAAGGCAAGTGGCCGCTGGCCGGTGCCGACGCCGCCGCGGACAACGCCGCCCGGTTGATCGCGGCATTCCGCGAGGCCGGTGATTCGGTGGTGCACATCCGCCACGAATTCACCTCGCCCGAGGCACCGTTTTTCACTCCGGGCTCCGAAGGCGCCAAGCTGCATCCGAAAGTGCTCAACCGTGCCGACGAGCCGGTGGTGCTCAAGCATTTCGTCAACTCGTTCCGTGAAACCGAACTGCAATCGATCCTCGACGAACAAGGCATCAAGGAGCTGGTGGTGGTCGGCAGCATGAGCCACATGTGCGTCGACGGCATCACCCGTGCGGCGGCAGATCTGGGCTACACCGTCACGGTGATTCACGATGCCTGCGCCAGCCGCGACCTGGAATTCAACGGCCTGACCGTCCCCGCCGCCCACGTGCATGCGGCGTTCATGTCGGCGCTGGGGTTTGCCTACGCCAGCGTGGTGTCCACCGACGAGTTCCTCGCTGCCAGCCGCTAAGCCCTGCTCTGATACAACCAGAAAAACCTGCGCCCGCCTCGCTGCGGGCGCTTTTTCGCGTGTCATAAAAATCTCACGCGTGAGCCATTGATGGCACTTTGAATTGGTTGTAGTGTTGCTCACGCGTGAGATGTTCATAACGGAGTCATCGCCATGAAAAGCCGCTCCCCTGCCACTAAGTCAGAGAGCCCAAAGGGAGTGCGCTCGACACCGTCCGCGAAAAAACCGTCGAGCTTCTACATGAAGCAGATGCGCGCGGGCCTGGCTGCCGCCGGTTATGTGAAACACGAAACTTGGGTGCTTCCGGAAAACCGAAGCTTGCTCAAGCAAATGGAGCAACAGCTACGCCAACCGATTCTGGCTGGCTCATTCATGTCGGAGAATTACATGAGCGCAGGCAACAACTGGAATATCGATAGCCTCTACAACGCTTTCAAGGCGCTGGACGAGGTGGCTTCGCAAGAGATCACGCTGTCTCTGATCCAGAGCTCCGAACCCAGCCTCAAGCTGGAAATGAACGAATTCGGCGGTCTGCCGATTCACATCGCCCTCGCCGGTCAGCAGATCATCGTCGACACCGTGCTGGTGGACATCGATTCGATCACCGACGTACGCGCGTTCAACGACGCCGTACTGCGCAGCCGGGAAATGTTCCCGCTGTCGTCGATCGGCATCGAGACCATGCCCAACGGCCAGACCGTCTACAACATGTTCGGTGCACTGAGTGCCGACTCGAGCCTGACCAACGTGGTCACCGAGGTGAAAACCCTGGTCGACAACGTGCAGCGCGCCAGCGAAGCCTTCGAACACTTCTTCAAGTAATCAACAGGGAAAATCCAATGACTCAGTCCATCTGGAGCAAGTTGTTCACCGCGCTGCGCGGCGGCGCCAACGAAGTCGGCGAAGCGATCGCCGACCAACAGGCCCTGCGCATCCTCGATCAGGAAATCCGTGACGCCGACAGCGCGCTGTCCAACGCCCGTCGCGAACTGGTCACCATCATGGCCAAGCACAAACTTTCCGCCGACCGCGTGAGCGAGTACGAAGCCAAGATCAAGGACCTGGAAGCCAAAGCCGTTTCCGCCCTGAACGCCGGCCGTGAAGACCTGGCGCTGGAAGTGGCCGAAGCGATCTCGACCCTGACCAACGACCTGGGCGTCGAGAAGAAGCAGAGCGACGAGTTCGGCACCTACGCCGACAACATGCGCAAGGACATCAACAAGGCCGAAGCGCGGATCAAGAGCCTGCGCCAGCAAGTGGACATGGCCAAGGCCCGTGAAAGCGTGCAGAAAGCGCAGGTCAGCGCCTCGATCGCCAGCGGCGGCGCCAACGGCAAGCTGGAAACCGCTGTCGGCACCTTGAACCGTCTGCAAGCCAAGCAGCAGCAACGCGCTGCCGAGCTGAGTGCTGCCGACGAGCTGGCCGATGCTTCGACCGGCAACGATCTGGATCGCAAGCTGCGCGAAGCCGGCATCACGCCGAACGAAGGCAGCGCCAACGCTATCCTCGAGCGTCTGAAGCAAAAGTCCGCCCAGTAACGGCGGCGAGAAAAAAGAAGGGCACCGGGTGCCCTTCTTTTTTGCCTGCTCGTTCGTCACGAGGCCGGTACACTAGCGGCGTTTTGCCAACGAATATCTTCACCCGCTTCAAGGAATGTACCCATGGGATGGTTCAAAGATTTGCTCGGCACCAGCAACTGGCAGTCGGCCGCGCCGGCGTCAGAGTCTGCCGGCGGCCCGCTCGGACTGGCGCAGGGCAAGGCGATCCGCTTCGACACGACCCTCGGCCTGTTGCTCGACGGCAGCACCTCGGTGCGGGTTCCCGACGCCCAGGCCATCTGGAGCGCCGGCTGGATCGACCTCGGCCAGTCGAACAAACTGCATCGCTACTACCTGAACGACGAAGAATTCTGGGTACAGATCCATGTCACGGGCGACGACCAGATCGAGTCGGTGACGCTGTTCAATTACCTCAGCTACGTGACGGTCAACAGTGACGCCGAACTGCAGCGCCTGGCCGGCCCGAACAGTCAGATCGGCCTGCCGACCTATCGCCATGAGGGTGTCGAATACACTCGTGAATGGGGCACCGAACGCGGCCAGACCGAACTGGTGCCGCTCACCGAACAGGTGATCAACCCGGACGAGTCCTACACAATCAACCATCACTCGATGCTCTACGCCCGCGAGACCGGTCTGACCGATCGCCGCGAGCTCTTGCTGTTCTCCGTCGAACAGGACGAAGAAGGCACCGTCAGCCTGAGCACCTCGCTGGGCATCTCGCTGTACACCACCGATCTGAGCACCATTTAAAAGGAAGTTTTCCATGCTGGAAGCGTTGTCCATTTCCCTGAACAAAGCCGCGCTGGTCGGTTTCGTTGCCTACCTGATCGGCGCCGTGCTGCTGTTCATGCTGTTTCAGTTCGTCTACACCCGCGTCACGCCGCACAAGGAATTCGAGCTGATCCGTTCCGGCAACGTCGCTGCCGCCATTGCCCTGTCCGGCGCAATCATCGGTTTCGCGATTCCGGCGAGCAACGTGATCGCCCATTCGATCAACGTTCTCGACTTCGTCCTCTGGGCGGTGATCGCAGCCGTGGTGCAATTGCTGGCCTTCCTGGCGACCGGGCTGGTGCTCAAGGGCACGTCCCAGCGCATCGCCAACGGTGAAATCGCTGCGGGCATCTATGTGGCGGCGGTGGCGATCAGCGTCGGCATGCTCAACGCCGCGTGCATGACCCCGTCCTACTGATCGGCAGGAAGCCTGAGATGAAACGAAGCAAGTACGTTCAACTGTCGCTGGCCGCTTCGGTGGCCCTGGCGATTTCCGGTGAAGTGGCCGCCCAGGAACAGCAACGCAACTTCCAGAGCGTCGAACAATGCGTCGACGCCGAAGTGGCGCCGGATGTCTGCTCTAACGCCTACGTCGCCGCCCTGGCCGAACACCGGCGGATCTCCCCGGCCTACGACGACAAGGCTGCCTGCGACGCGGACTTTGCCGCTGACTGGTGTCAGAAAAATTCCGCCGGCCGTTTCGTGCCGAAACTCGGTGGCTTCAAGGTGCCGCAGGACGGTGAGCCGGCACAGAACCTCGATGCGATCGCCAATGCGCAGATGCCGGCCGGCGATGCGGCTGCCGTACAGAGCAATCAGACCAGCACTTCGCACTCGTCCAGCGGTGCAGGCAACGGCTGGCTCACCGGATGGCTGATCGGCAATGCCATGAGCAACAACCGCGCGAGCGACTCGCGGCCGGTTTATCGCGAGCGCAATACCCGCCAGACCTACGACACTTCGACGCTGAACCGGCGGATCGAGTCGGCACCGAGCCGCAGCCAGCGGGACTATGACAGCGATTACCGCAAACCGGTCAACGTGGCGTCGTCCACCTCCCGTGGCGGTTTCGGCAGCCAGTCCAGCGCACGCAGCGGTTGGGGCGGCTGGGGCCGTTCGAGCAGCTGACCATGAAGAAGATCCACTGCGCCGAGCGCCACGACTGGAAACAGACCGCCGAAAGCCTCGGTTTTCTGTTTCACACCATCGACGACGAGCCGTACTGGGACGAGCGCGCCTACTACCAATTCACGCTCGCGCAGATCGAAAACGATCTGGAGGATCCGACCACCGAGCTGCATGAGATGTGCATGGACCTGGTCGACCGCGTCGTGCACAGCGAAGAACTGCTGGATCGTCTGAGCATTCCGGCGCAGTACTACGACATGATCCGAACGTCCTGGCTGGAAGGTCATCCGCATCTGTACGGGCGCATGGACTTCTCCTACAACGGCAACGGCCCGGCGAAGCTGCTCGAACTCAACTACGACACGCCGACCAGTCTTTACGAAGCGTCGGCGTTCCAGTGGGGCTGGCTGGAACAATGCATCGAGCGCGGGATGCTGCCGCGCCATGCAGACCAGTTCAACAGCATCGACACCCGTCTGCACGAAGCCTTTGCCCAACTGAAACTCACGCGGCCGTTTTACTTCGCCTCGATGAAAGACTCGGTGGAAGACAAGGGCACCACGGATTACCTGCGGTTGATCGCAGAGAAGGTCGGCATCGAATCGCGGCACATCGACATCGAAGACATCGGCCTGAGCGCTGACGGTCGCTTCGTGGATCTCGAAGATCGCTGGATCCCGCACCTCTTCAAGCTGCACGCCTGGGAGTTCATCTTCCACGAGCCGTTCGGCGCGGCGATTGCCGAGTGCGATACGCAGTTTTTCGAACCGGCGTGGAAGTCGATCCTCTCCAACAAGGGCGCCCTGCCCCTGCTATGGGAGTTTCATAAAGGTCACCCAAATCTGCTGGCTGCGCACCTCGACCCGAACCCGGGCAGCGCGGTGCCCAAGGGTTGGGTACGCAAACCGTACTTCTCCCGGGAAGGCGCCAACATCGAGCTGCAGACCGCCGAAGGCCTGATCGTCAAAGAGGATGGGCCCTACACCGATGCGCCCTTCATCCTGCAGGAATTTGCGCCACTGCCGAAGTTCGATGACAGCTATACGCTGATCGGTTCGTGGGTAATCGGCGATCAGGCGGCGGGGATTGGTGTGCGGGAAGACAACAGTCTTATCACCAAGGATTCGAGCCGGTTTCTGCCGCATCTGATTCTTGACTGAAAAACCTGCGTGCATGAAAAAGGCCCGTCGCATTCAGCGACGGGCCTTTTTTGTTTAACGCGGATACAGCAGCGAATCAGAACGGAATGTCGTCATCGAAGCTGTCGAAATCCGGAGCCGGTTGCGGTGCGGCCTGCTGTGGAGCCGGGGCCGAACGCTGCTGAGGTGCCGACTGCTGCGGACGCGGAGCCTGTTGGCGTGGCGCCTGCTGCTGATAGTTGTTGCCACCGCCTTGTTGGTCGCCCTGTTGTGGACGGCCGCCGAGCAGTTGCATGGTGCCTTGCATGTCGACCACGATTTCGGTGGTGTAACGCTTGATACCGTCTTTTTCCCACTCACGGGTCTGCAGCTTGCCTTCGATGTAAACCTGCGAACCCTTGCGCAGGTATTCGCCGGCGATTTCGGCAACCTTGCCGAACATCGATACACGGTGCCACTCGGTCTTCTCGACCTTCTGACCGGTCTGCTTGTCGGTCCACTGCTCGCTGGTCGCCAGACTCAGGTTGGTCACGGCGTTACCGTTGGGCAGGTAGCGTACTTCGGGATCCTGGCCGCAAGTACCGACCAGAATGACTTTGTTAACCCCACGGGCCATAACGTTCTCCTAGGCTTCGCACGCAGTCTGCGCCGGGTTGTTCACCAGGCGTTCGAGAGTGGTGCGATCCATTAATTCGGTGTCCAGTTTGATGTAGATCGCCGCTTCATCAGCGACTATCACCGCATCAGTTACCCCTACGAGGGCCTTGAGACGCTCGACCAGACCCGCTTCGCGGATCGCTTCGGGCGACAACGGCAGGCGCAGGCTCGTCACGTAGGGAGGTTCGCGCATGGTAACAGCAAAGGCCAGCCAAAGTGCAGCCAGCCCGGCACATCCGAGGAACACAACCGACAGACCGCCATGCTGGAACATCCAGCCGCCGAGAATACCGCCGAGTGCCGAACCGAGGAACTGACTGGTGGAGTACACGCCCATGGCCGTGCCTTTGCCACCTGCCGGTGAAACCTTGCTGATCAGTGACGGCAGCGAAGCTTCCAGCAGATTGAACGCGGTGAAGAACACCACCGTCCCGATCACCAGAGCCCGCAGGCTGTCACCGAACTGCCAGAAGAATAGCTCAGTGAGCATCAGCGTCATCACGGCGCCGAGCAAAACTCGTTTCATTTTGCGTTTCTTCTCGCCATAGATAATGAACGGGATCATGGCGAAGAAAGAAATCAGCAGCGCGGTGAGGTAGACCCACCAGTGTTGCTCCTTGGGCAGACCGGCTTTTTCAACCAGTGCCAGGGGCAGTGCGACGAAGCTCGACATCAACATCGCATGTAACACAAAAATGCCCAGGTCCAGCCGCAGCAGGTCCGGGTGCTTGAGCGTCGGCATCAACGCCTGACGTGCAACGCCGGACTCGCGGTGGCTCAGCGGCCCGGTGGATTTCGGCACCATGAACATCACGATCACGATCCCGACCAGTGCCATGCCACCGGTGGCGAGGAACAGGCCAGACAAGCCGAATGCACGAGTCAGCAGCGGGCCGACCACCATCGCCACGGCGAACGACAGGCCGATGGTCATGCCGATCATGGCCATGGCCTTGGTACGGTGCTGTTCGCGGGTCAGGTCGGAAAGCAACGCCATGACCGCTGCGGAAATAGCGCCGGCACCCTGCAGGATCCGCCCGGCAATCACGCCCCAGATCGAATCGGCCTGGGCTGCCAGCACGCTGCCGAGGGCGAAGACGATCAGCCCCAGGTAAATCACCGGACGCCGGCCGATGCGGTCGGAAATGATCCCGAACGGAATCTGGAAAATCGCCTGGGTCAGGCCGTAAGCGCCGATCGCCAGCCCGATCAGGGCCGGGGTCGCTCCCGCCAGATCCATGCCGTAGGTCGCCAGTACCGGCAACACCATGAACATGCCAAGCATACGGAAGGCGAACACCAGGGCCAGACCGCTCGCCGCGCGGGTCTCGCTGCCACTCATGCGTTCGCTGTGGGGATCGTGCATGGAAAAACCTCGTGTGAACCGGCGGCGATTCTACCAGTCCCATCGAGAGACGGGGTATATCGCGACGCTTTGACGCGTACAGATGAAACTCTCTTCATGTAAGGCAAAAAACCCTTCACTTGATAGTGTGCATCCATCCAGTATTTGGCCGTATACTCCTGTGTTTTCGACGCCCGCCGAGCGAGGCCATTTTGGACAAGATCCTGATTCGTGGGGCCCGCACCCACAACCTGAAGAACATCGACCTGACCCTGCCACGGGACAAACTGATCGTCATCACCGGCCTGTCCGGATCCGGCAAGTCGTCCCTGGCCTTCGACACGCTGTACGCCGAAGGTCAGCGCCGCTATGTCGAATCCCTGTCGGCCTATGCCCGGCAGTTCCTGTCGATGATGGAAAAACCCGACGTCGACACCATCGAAGGCCTGTCGCCGGCGATCTCCATCGAACAGAAGTCGACCTCGCACAACCCGCGCTCCACGGTCGGCACCATCACTGAAATCTACGACTACCTGCGTCTGCTTTATGCACGCGTCGGTACGCCACGCTGCCCGGATCACGACATTCCGCTGGAAGCGCAGACCGTCAGCCAGATGGTCGACCTGGTACTGGCCCAGCCGGAAGGCAGCAAGCTGATGCTGCTGGCGCCGGTGATTCGCGAGCGCAAGGGCGAGCATCTGTCGGTGTTCGAAGAACTGCGCGCCCAGGGCTTCGTCCGGGCCCGGGTCAACGGCCGGCTCTGCGAGCTGGACGAACTGCCGAAACTGGATAAGCAGAAGAAGCATACGATTGAAGTCGTGGTCGACCGCTTCAAGGTGCGCGCAGATATGCAACAGCGTCTGGCCGAATCCTTCGAGACCGCGCTGAAGCTGGCCGACGGCATCGCTCTGGTGGCGCCGATGGACGACGAGCCGGGCGAAGAGATGATCTTCTCCGCGCGCTTCGCCTGCCCGATCTGCGGCCACGCGATCAGCGAGCTGGAACCCAAACTGTTTTCCTTCAACAACCCGGCCGGAGCCTGCCCGACCTGCGACGGTCTGGGCGTGAAGCAGTTCTTCGACATCAAGCGACTGGTCAACGGTGAACTCACGCTGGCCGAGGGCGCGATTCGTGGCTGGGATCGGCGCAACGTCTATTACTTCCAGATGCTCGGCTCATTGGCCGCGCACTACGGTTTCAGCCTGGAGCAGCCGTTCAACGAGCTGCCGGCCGATCAGCAGAAGTACATCCTGCACGGCAGCGGCTCACAGAACGTCGATTTCAAATACCTCAACGACCGGGGCGATATCGTCAAGCGCTCGCACCCGTTCGAAGGCATCGTGCCGAACCTTGAGCGCCGCTACCGCGAAACCGAATCGGCCAGCGTGCGCGAAGAACTGGCGAAGTTCCTCAGCACCCAGTCCTGCCCGGATTGCCGTGGCACCCGCCTGCGTCGCGAAGCGCGGCACGTGTGGGTCGGCGAGAAAACCCTGCCGGCGGTGACCAACCTGCCGATCGGCGACGCCTGCGATTACTTCGGCGCGCTGAAGATGACCGGGCGCCGTGGCGAGATCGCCGACAAGATTCTCAAGGAAATCCGCGAGCGCCTGCAGTTTCTGGTTAACGTCGGTCTCGACTACCTGTCGCTGGATCGCAGTGCCGATACCCTGTCTGGCGGTGAAGCGCAGCGGATTCGTCTGGCCAGCCAGATCGGCGCGGGCCTGGTCGGTGTTCTGTACATCCTCGATGAACCGTCCATTGGCCTGCACCAGCGCGACAACGATCGCCTGCTCGGCACCCTCAAACACCTGCGCGACATCGGCAACACGGTGATCGTGGTCGAGCATGACGAAGACGCGATCCGTCTCGCTGACTACGTAGTGGATATCGGCCCGGGCGCCGGCGTTCATGGCGGGCAGATCGTTGCCGAAGGCACGCCGGACGAAGTCATGGCGCATCCGGATTCGCTGACCGGTAAGTACCTGTCGGGCCGGGTGAAGATTGAAGTACCGGCCAAACGCACACCGCGCAACAAGAAACAGGTGCTGTCGCTCAAAGGTGCGAGGGGCAACAACCTGCGCAACGTTGACCTGGAAATCCCGATCGGCCTGCTGACTTGCGTGACCGGTGTCTCCGGCTCCGGCAAATCGACGCTGATCAACAACACGCTGTTCCCGCTGAGCGCAACGGCACTCAATGGCGCGACCACCCTGGAAGCCGCAGCCCACGACAGCATCAAAGGCCTGGAACATCTGGACAAGGTCGTCGATATCGACCAGAGCCCGATCGGCCGTACGCCGCGCTCCAACCCGGCGACCTACACCGGGCTGTTCACGCCGATCCGCGAACTGTTTGCCGGGGTTCCCGAGTCCCGCTCCCGTGGTTACGGCCCGGGGCGGTTCTCGTTCAACGTCAAGGGCGGTCGTTGCGAAGCCTGCCAGGGCGACGGCCTGATCAAGGTGGAAATGCACTTCCTGCCGGACATCTATGTTCCGTGTGACGTGTGCAAGAGCAAGCGCTACAACCGCGAAACCCTGGAGATCAAATACAAGGGCAAGAGCATCCACGAAACCCTCGAAATGACCATCGAGGAAGCGCGGGTGTTCTTCGACGCGGTGCCGGCGCTGGCGCGCAAGCTGCAAACGCTGATGGATGTGGGCCTGTCGTACATCAAGCTCGGACAGTCGGCGACGACGCTGTCCGGTGGTGAGGCCCAGCGGGTCAAGTTGTCCCGTGAGCTGTCCAAGCGCGACACTGGCAAGACCCTGTACATCCTCGATGAGCCGACCACCGGCCTGCACTTCGCGGATATCCAGCAATTGCTCGACGTACTGCATCGTCTGCGTGACCACGGCAATACCGTGGTGGTGATCGAGCACAACCTCGACGTGATCAAGACCGCCGACTGGCTGGTGGATCTCGGCCCCGAGGGTGGTTCGAAAGGTGGCCAGATCATCGCCACCGGTACGCCGGAGGAAGTGGCCGAGATGAAACAGTCTCACACCGGCCATTACCTCAAGCCGCTGTTGATCCGCGATCGAGCCTGATCGCCGGGCATGAAAAAGCCCCTGTCACTTCGTCAGTGACAGGGGCTTTTTTGTATCGGCTGCAATCAGGACGCGTGGGACTGCAGGTAGTTCTGGATACCGATCAGCTTGATCAGGCCCAACTGCTTTTCGAGCCAGTAGGTGTGATCTTCTTCGGTGTCATGCAGCTGAAGCTTGAGGATATCGCGGCTTACATAGTCGCCATTCTTTTCACACAGCTCGATGCCTTTGCACAGTGCAGCACGAACCTTGTACTCAAGGCGCAGATCCGCTTCGAGCATGGTCTCAACCGTGGTACCAACATCCAGGTCATCCGGGCGCATGCGCGGAGTGCCTTCGAGCATCAGAATCCGGCGCATCAGCGCATCGGCGTGACCGGCCTCTTCTTCCATCTCGTGGTTGATTCGTTCGTAGAGCTTGGTGAATCCCCAGTCCTCATACATCCGCGAGTGAACGAAATATTGGTCACGCGCGGCCAGTTCGCCGGTCAGCAACGTGTTGAGGTAATCGATAACGTCTGGGTGGCCTTGCATCGCCCTACATCTCCCTGCTTGAAAGTCTGTAGTTTGAACCAACCTGACTGGAAGGTCACTCACTTCGCGCAATAAAAGCGAAGATATTCTGAGAAAAGCAGCCTAAATAACGCAAAAACCGCCCAAATGAGGGCGGTTCTGCTTCTCGTTTAGACTTCGTTAAGCTGTACGTTGAGCAGCTTTGCGATTGCTTCTCCGTACGCCGGGTCGGCCTTGTGGAAATGCTGCAACTGACGGTCGACGACATCACTCGATACACCCGCCATCGCGCCGGCGATGTTGCTGACCAGCAATGCTTTCTGCTCGTCGCTCATCAAGCGGAACAGCGCACCAGCGTGGCTGTAGTAGTCGGTGTCTTCGCGGTGATCGTAGCGATCAGCCGCGCCGCTCAGGGCCAGCGCAGGCTCGGCATAATGTGGCGCTTGTTTCGGCGACTCTACGTAGCTGTTCGGCTCGTAGTTAGGCGCTGCACCACCATTGCTGCCAAAAGCCATCGAGCCGTCGCGCTGGTAAGTATTCACCGGGCTGCGCGGGGCATTCACGGGCAGTTGCTGGTGGTTGGTGCCTACGCGGTAGCGGTGGGCATCGGCGTATGCGAAGACACGACCTTGCAGCATGCGATCCGGTGACAGACCTACGCCTGGCACCATGTTGCTTGGGCCGAACGCAGCTTGCTCGACTTCGGCAAAGTAGTTGAGCGGATTACGGTTCAGTTCCAGCTCACCCACTTCAATCAGCGGGAACTCCTTCTGCGACCAGGTTTTGGTCACGTCGAACGGATTCTCGTAGTGAGCCGCAGCCTGGGCCTCGGTCATGATCTGGATGCACACGCTCCATTTCGGGAAGTCTCCACGCTCGATGGCTTCGAACAGATCACGCTGGGCGTAATCGGGATCTGTGCCCGCCAGACGTGCCGCGTCTGCCGGCGCGAGGTTCTTGATCCCTTGCTTGGTCTTGTAGTGCCACTTCACCCAGTGACGCTCGCCTTGAGCGCTGATCAGGCTGTAGGTGTGGCTGCCAAAACCGTGCATGTGGCGATAGCCGTCCGGAATGCCGCGATCGGAGAACAGGATCGTGACCTGATGCAGCGCTTCAGGCGAATGCGACCAGAAGTCCCACATCATCTGCGCGCTTTTCAGGTTGCTTTGCGGCAGGCGTTTCTGGGTGTGGATAAAGTCAGGGAATTTCAGCGGATCGCGAATGAAGAACACCGGCGTGTTGTTGCCGACAATGTCCCAGTTGCCTTCTTCGGTGTAGAACTTGAGGGCGAAGCCACGCGGATCGCGTTCGGTGTCGGCCGAACCACGCTCACCACCGACCGTTGAAAAACGCAGGAAGGTCGGCGTCTGTTTGCCGACAGCAGAGAACAGCTTGGCGCTGGTGTACTGCGTAATGTCGCGAGTGACCGTGAAAGTGCCATATGCACCCGAACCCTTGGCGTGTACACGACGCTCGGGAATGTTTTCCCGGTTGAAGTGAGCAAGCTTCTCGATCAGGTGGAAATCATCGAGCAGCAACGGACCACGAGGGCCGGCGGAGCGAGAGTTCTGGTTATCAGCGACAGGTGCACCACTGGCGGTCGTAAGCGTCTTGTTCTGGCTCATGCGATCTTCATCCTCTATCGGTCTTGAACTGCCGGCTAATCGGCTTGTTGGGGAGTATCGATCATCAATATGACAGCCACAAATTCATTAACTTATGGCCTTCAATAGAGAAAAACTAACGATAAATCCTGGCACATAGTGCAGACACGAACAGGGTAGAAGCTTGTACGAACAGCGCATTTCTTACAGGCACAAAAAACCGGGCACTAGGCCCGGCTCCTTGTTTCAGACTGATGTCTTACTCAGCGGATACAGCTTCACCGCCGACAGCACGATCAACCAGTTCGACGTACGCCATAGGCGCGTTGTCGCCAGCGCGGAAACCGCACTTGAGGATGCGCAGGTAGCCACCCTCACGGGTAGCGTAACGCTTGCCCAGGTCGTTGAAGAGCTTACCAACGATAGCTTTCGAACGAGTACGGTCGAAAGCCAGACGACGGTTAGCAACGCTGTCTGTCTTGGCCAGAGTGATCAGCGGCTCGGCAACGCGGCGCAGTTCTTTGGCTTTTGGCAGAGTAGTTTTGATCAGCTCGTGCTCGAACAGCGACACCGCCATGTTCTGGAACATGGCCTTGCGGTGCGAGCTGGTGCGGCTCAGGTGACGCCCACTTTTACGATGACGCATGGTTCATTCCTTACCAAACACTACGTTCGGTGATTACGACGATCAGGCAGTCGCCTTGTCGTCCTTCTTAAGACTTGCAGGCGGCCAGTTGTCGAGGCGCATGCCGAGGGACAGACCGCGGGAGGCCAGAACGTCCTTGATTTCAGTCAAGGATTTCTTGCCCAGGTTCGGAGTCTTCAACAGCTCTACTTCGGTACGCTGAATCAGGTCGCCGATGTAGTAGATGTTTTCCGCCTTAAGGCAGTTAGCCGAACGTACAGTCAGTTCCAGATCGTCAACCGGGCGAAGCAGGATCGGATCGATCTCGTCTTCCTGCTCGACAACCACTGGCTCACTGTCACCTTTGAGGTCGACGAACGCAGCCAACTGCTGTTGCAGAATGGTTGCAGCGCGGCGGATAGCCTCTTCAGGATCCAGAGTACCGTTGGTTTCCAGATCAATAACCAGCTTGTCCAGGTTGGTACGCTGTTCGACACGGGCGTTTTCCACCACGTATGCGATACGGCGAACCGGGCTGAACGAAGAGTCAAGCTGCAAGCGACCGATGCTGCGGCTTTCGTCTTCATCGCTCTGACGCGAGTCTGCTGGTTCATAACCACGACCACGAGCTACGGTGAGCTTCATGTTCAGGGCGCCGTTAGACGCCAGGTTAGCGATTACGTGATCGGGATTAACGATCTCGACATCATGATCCAGCTGAATATCGGCAGCGGTAACCACCCCCGAACCCTTCTTCGACAAGGTCAGCGTAACTTCGTCACGACCGTGCAGCTTGATGGCCAGACCTTTAAGGTTCAACAGGATTTCAATTACGTCTTCCTGTACACCTTCGATGGCGCTGTACTCGTGGAGCACACCGTCAATCTCGGCCTCGACTACTGCGCAGCCGGGCATTGAGGACAACAGGATGCGGCGCAGCGCGTTGCCCAGGGTGTGGCCAAAACCACGCTCGAGAGGCTCGAGAGTGATCTTGGCGCGGGTTGGACTGACAACCTGCACATCAATGTGGCGGGGTGTCAGGAACTCATTTACCGAAATCTGCATGGATGCACCTATTTTCTAGCCCTTACTTGGAGTAGAGCTCGACAATCAGGCTTTCGTTGATGTCGGCGGACAGATCACTGCGAGCAGGAACGTTCTTGAAAACGCCCGACTTCTTCTCAGTGTCTACTTCTACCCATTCTACGCGGCCACGTTGGGCACACAGATCGAGAGCTTGGACAATGCGAAGTTGGTTTTTTGCTTTCTCGCGAACAGCAACCACGTCACCAGCACGAACCTGGTAGGACGGAACGTTTACGGTCTGACCGTTAACGCTGATCGACTTGTGCGATACCAGCTGACGGGATTCGGCACGAGTCGAACCAAAGCCCATACGGTATACAACGTTGTCCAGACGGCATTCGAGCAGTTGCAGCAGGTTTTCACCGGTTGCACCTTTCTTGCCAGCAGCTTCTTTGTAGTAGCCGCTGAACTGACGCTCGAGAACGCCGTAGATACGACGGACCTTCTGCTTTTCACGCAGTTGGGTGCCGTAGTCGGACTGGCGACCGCGGCGTTGGCCGTGGATACCAGGTGCTGCTTCAATGTTGCACTTCGATTCGATCGCGCGCACGCCGCTCTTCAGGAAGAGATCGGTGCCTTCGCGACGAGCGAGTTTGCATTTTGGACCAATGTAACGAGCCATTCTTTACAATCTCCTGGATTACACGCGGCGCTTCTTCGGCGGACGGCACCCGTTGTGCGGGATTGGCGTCACGTCGGTGATGCTGGCGATCTTGTAGCCACAGCCGTTCAAAGCGCGGACTGCGGATTCACGACCTGGACCTGGACCCTTGACGTTCACGTCGAGGTTTTTCAGGCCGTATTCCAGCGCAGCTTGACCAGCACGCTCAGCAGCTACTTGAGCAGCGAACGGGGTGGACTTGCGGGAACCGCGGAAACCCGAACCACCGGAGGTAGCCCAGGAAAGAGCGTTACCTTGACGGTCGGTGATGGTCACGATGGTGTTGTTAAAAGAAGCATGGATGTGGGCGATGCCATCAACCACTGTCTTTTTAACTTTTTTACGAGGACGAGCAGCAGGTTTTGCCATGATTAAATTCCTGTCGATTCGCTGGGGCGATTACTTGCGGATCGGCTTACGCGGACCTTTACGGGTACGCGCGTTGGTCTTGGTACGCTGACCGCGTACTGGAAGACCACGACGATGACGCAGACCGCGATAGCAACCGAGGTCCATCAAGCGCTTGATTTTCATGTTGATTTCGCGACGCAGGTCACCTTCAGTGGTGAACTTCGCCACTTCGCCACGCAGCTGTTCAATCTGCTCGTCGCTCAGATCCTTGATCTTTGCGGCTGGGTTTACCCCAGTCTCTGCACAGATCTTCTGTGCAGTAGTGCGACCAACACCATAGATGTAGGTCAGCGAGATAACAGTATGCTTGTTATCTGGAATGTTAACGCCTGCAATACGGGCCATTCAGTGGGACTCCAATTGACAGCTACCTACGCCCCGGAAGCCAAGAAATAGGGCGCGAGATAATATCGCTGTAATAACAAATAATCAACCCGGTAGCGCACTAGCTACCGGGCTTGAAGCACAATCACACTCAGCCTTGGCGCTGTTTGTGACGCGGTTCCGCGCTGCAAATTACTCGAACAACACCTTCGCGGCGAATAATCTTGCAGTTACGGCACAGCTTTTTCACCGATGCACGAACTTTCATCACCAACTCCTCGAACCTTATGGGTACTCAGCGCAACATGCCGCTGCCGTAACCCTTCAGGTTGGCTTTCTTCATCAGGGATTCGTACTGGTGCGAAACGAGGTGCGATTGTACTTGGGACATGAAGTCCATCACAACCACGACCACGATCAGCAACGAGGTCCCGCCAAGGTAGAACGGAACGTTTGCTGCAACCACCAGGAACTGGGGCAACAAGCACACGGCCGTCATGTAAAGAGCACCGAACATGGTCAAGCGAGTCAAAACGCCATCAATATAGCGTGCGGACTGCTCACCTGGACGGATGCCCGGAATAAAGGCACCGGACTTCTTCAGGTTTTCCGCTACGTCTTTCGGATTGAACATCAACGCCGTATAGAAGAAGCAGAAGAAAATAATCCCTGCACTAAACAGCAGAATATTCAACGGCTGACCAGGAGCGATCGACTGCGAGATGTCCTGCAACCAGCCCATACCTTCAGACTGACCGAACCAGGCACCCAACGAAGCCGGGAACAGCAAAATGCTGCTCGCGAAAATAGCCGGAATAACACCGGCCATGTTCACCTTCAGCGGCAAGTGGCTTGTCTGCGCAGCAAAAACCTTGCGGCCCTGCTGACGCTTGGCGTAGTGAACAGCGATACGACGCTGACCACGCTCAATGAACACCACGAAACCGATAATCGCTACTGCCAGCAAACCGATGGCAACCAAAGCGAAGATGTTGATATCGCCCTGACGCGCAGACTCGAAAGACTGCCCGATTGCTCTCGGAAGACCGGCGACGATACCCGAAAAAATCAACATCGAGATACCGTTGCCTACACCACGCTCAGTAATCTGCTCACCCAGCCACATCATGAACATCGCGCCAGCCACAAACGTGGAGACCGCGACGAAATGGAAGCCAAAGTCACCAGTGAACGCAACGCCCTGCCCCGCCAGACCAATGGACATGCCAATGGCCTGAACGAGAGCGAGGACGACGGTGCCGTAGCGGGTGTACTGGCTGATCTTGCGACGGCCAGCTTCACCTTCCTTCTTCAACTGCTCCAGCTGCGGGCTGACGGCGGTCATCAGCTGCATGATGATCGATGCCGAAATGTACGGCATGATCCCCAGTGCAAAGATGCTCATCCGTTCCAGCGCGCCGCCGGAAAACATGTTGAACAAGCTAAGAATGGTCCCCTCATTCTGTCGAAACAGGTCTGCGAGTCGGTCCGGGTTGATACCTGGAACCGGGATGTGTGCGCCTATTCGGTAGACGATAATCGCCAGGAACAGAAAACGCAGACGAGCCCAAAGTTCAGACATACCGCCTTTGCCGAGCGCAGAGAGAGCACCTTGCTTAGCCATTTATTCCTCGAACTTGCCGCCAGCTGCTTCGATAGCCGCACGCGCACCTTTGGTGGCGCCGATTCCCTTGCCGATAGTGACAGCGCGAGTCACTTCACCGGACAGCATGATTTTCACACGCTGTACGTTGACGTTGATCACGTTGGCATCTTTCAGGGACTGCACGGTGACGATGTCGCCTTCCACTTTAGCCAGCTCGGACAGACGCACTTCTGCGCGATCCATGGCTTTCAGGGAAACGAAACCGAACTTCGGCAGGCGACGATGCAGCGGCTGTTGACCGCCTTCAAAGCCTGGAGCAATGGTGCCACCGGAGCGGGAAGTCTGACCTTTGTGACCACGGCCACCAGTCTTACCCAAACCACTACCGATACCACGGCCCGGACGATGCTTTTCGCGACGGGAACCCGGCGCTGGACTCAGATCATTGAGTTTCATCGATTAACCCTCGACACGCAGCATGTAGTAAGCCTTGTTGATCATCCCGCGATTCTCGGGAGTATCCTGGACTTCTACAGTGTGACCGATGCGACGCAGACCCAGACCCTTAACGCACAGTTTGTGGTTAGGGATGCGGCCGGTCATGCTTTTGATCAGCGTAACTTTAACGGTAGCCATGATTACTTGATCTCCTCAACACGCAGGCCACGCTTGGCTGCAATGGATTCAGGAGACTGCATGGCCTTCAGACCCTTGAAAGTGGCGTGAACCACGTTTACAGGGTTAGTCGAGCCGTAGCACTTGGCCAGAACGTTCTGAACGCCAGCAACTTCGAGGACAGCACGCATAGCGCCGCCAGCGATGATACCGGTACCTTCAGAAGCAGGCTGCATGTACACCTTCGAAGCGCCATGGGCGGACTTCATTGCGTACTGCAGAGTGGTGCCGTTCAGATCAACCTGGATCATGTTGCGGCGAGCAGCTTCCATTGCCTTCTGGATCGCAGCAGGCACTTCACGCGACTTGCCACGGCCGAAGCCAACACGCCCTTTACCATCACCAACCACGGTCAACGCGGTGAAAGTGAAGATACGGCCGCCTTTAACGGTTTTGGCTACGCGGTTAACTTGAACCAGCTTCTCGATGTAGCCTTCGTCGCGCTTTTGGTCGTTATTTGACATAACTTAGAACTCCAGCCCAGCTTCACGAGCAGCATCAGCCAGCGCTTTAACGCGGCCGTGGTACTTGAAGCCAGAGCGGTCGAAAGCCACTTGCGAGACGCCAGCGGCCTTAGCACGCGTAGCGACCAGCTGGCCAACCTTTGTGGCCGCGTCGATGTTGCCAGTGGCACCATCACGCAGTTCTTTATCCAAAGTCGAGGCGCTTGCCAGGACTTTGTTGCCGTCGGCCGAGATGACCTGGGCGTAGATGTGCTGCGACGAGCGGAACACGCAGAGACGCACGACTTCGAGTTCGTGCATTTTCAGGCGTGCTTTGCGAGCGCGACGCAGTCGAGTAACTTTTTTGTCGGTCATTTGCTATGCCCTACTTCTTCTTGGCTTCTTTACGACGGACGACTTCGTCCGCGTAGCGCACACCTTTGCCTTTGTACGGCTCTGGTGGACGGAAGTCGCGGATCTCAGCGGCCACTTGACCTACCAGCTGCTTGTCGATGCCCTTGATCAGGATATCGGTCTGGCTAGGGGTCTCAGCGGTGATGCCTTCCGGCAGTTCGTAATCCACTGGGTGCGAGAAGCCAAGGGCAAGGTTCAGAACCGTGCCTTTTGCTTGCGCCTTGTAACCAACACCGACCAGCTGGAGCTTGCGCTCGAAGCCTTGGCTTACGCCTTGGACCATGTTGTTTACCAACGCACGCGTGGTACCGGCCATTGCGCGAGTCTGTTGATCGCCATTGCGAGCAGCGAAACGCAACTCACCAGCTTCTTCAACAATCTCAACGGACGAATGGATGTTCAGTTCAAGAGTACCCTTGGCACCCTTCACCGAAAGCTGTTGGCCTGCGAATTTGACTTCGACACCGGCTGGCAGCTTAACGGGGTTCTTAGCGACGCGAGACATGCTTATCCCCCCTTAGAACACAGTGCAAAGAACTTCGCCGCCGACACCGGCAGCGCGCGCAGCACGATCCGTCATCACACCTTTGTTGGTGGAGACGATAGACACGCCAAGACCGCCACGAACTTTCGGCAGATCTTCAACGGACTTGTACTGACGCAGGCCTGGACGACTAACGCGCTTCACTTCCTCGATGACCGGACGGCCCTCGAAGTACTTCAGCTCGATGGACAGCGACGGCTTAGCGTCGGTGGTGATCTGAAAACCCGCGATGTAACCTTCGTCCTTCAGGACTTTAGCTACAGCCACCTTCAACGTGGAAGACGGCATGCTTACGACAGACTTTTCAGCCATCTGGGCATTACGGATTCGAGTTAGCATGTCCGCTAACGGGTCCTGCATACTCATGGGCTAGACGCTCCTAATACAGAAAAATTAGCCTTGCGGCTACTACTTGTCGCCGAGAAACTCCGGGCATAAAAAACACGGGCTCAGGCGAGCCGGTCATTCTAGACATACCCCAGAAATGAATCAAGCCCCAAAAGGGGCTTGATTCAAGTTCAAGGCCACCGATGGTCAGGTTCTTGCGACCCCGACCATCAAGGCTTTGACAGCAATTACCAGCTGGCTTTAACCAGACCTGGTACGTCACCACGCATTGCCGCTTCACGCAATTTGTTACGGCCGAGGCCGAACTTGCGGTAAACGCCGTGCGGACGACCGGTCAGACGGCAACGGTTACGCATGCGCGAAGCGCTTGCGTCACGTGGTTGCTTCTGCAGAGCTACGGTAGCTTCCCAGCGCGCTTCTGGACTTGCGTTCAGATCGACGATGATAGCTTTCAGCGCTGCACGCTTGACGGCGTACTTGGCAACGGTGAGCTGACGCTTCAGCTCACGGTTTTTCATGCTCTTCTTGGCCATTTTCCTACTCCAATCAGTTGCGGAACGGGAATTTGAAAGCACGCAGCAGAGCGCGGCCTTCATCATCGTTCTTGGCAGTGGTGGTCAGGGTAATGTCCAGACCGCGGAGAGCATCGATCTTGTCGTAGTCGATTTCCGGGAAAATGATCTGCTCTTTCACGCCCATGCTGTAGTTGCCACGACCATCGAAGGACTTGGCATTCAGGCCGCGGAAGTCGCGAACCCGAGGCAGGGAGATCGACAGCAGACGATCCAGGAACTCGTACATACGCTCACGGCGCAGGGTCACTTTGACGCCGATCGGCCAACCTTCACGGACTTTAAAGCCAGCGATGGATTTGCGAGCGTAGGTCACAACGACTTTCTGGCCGGTGATCTTTTCCAGGTCAGCAACAGCATGCTCGATGACTTTTTTGTCGCCGATCGCTTCGCCCAGACCCATGTTCAGGGTGATTTTGGTAACGCGCGGAACTTCCATCACGTTCGAAAGCTTAAGTTCTTCCTTAAGTTTCGGAGCGATTTCCTTCCGGTAAATCTCTTTTAGTCGTGCCATGGTCTTCTACCTAGCAGTGTTCAAGCATCAACCGCTTTTTGGGTCGACTTGAAGACACGAATTTTCTTACCGTCTTCTACTTTGAAACCAACGCGGTCAGCCTTGTTGGTTTCGCCGTTGAAGATGGCGACGTTGGAAGCGTGCAGTGGCGCTTCTTTCTCGACGATACCGCCCTGTACGCCCGACATCGGGTTAGGCTTGGTATGACGCTTGACCAGGTTCAGACCACCAACAACCAGACGGTTGTCAGCAAGAACCTTCAGCACCTTACCGCGCTTACCTTTGTCTTTGCCGGCGATCACGATGATCTCGTCGTCACGACGAATCTTTTGCATGTCGGATCTCCTTACAGCACTTCTGGGGCGAGCGAGACGATCTTCATGAACTTCTCAGTACGAAGTTCACGGGTCACTGGCCCAAAGATACGGGTGCCGATCGGCTCTTGCTTGTTGTTCAGAAGAACAGCAGCGTTGCCATCAAAGCGGATAATGGAGCCATCAGCACGACGTACGCCGTGACGAGTGCGGACTACAACAGCAGTCATCACTTGGCCTTTTTTCACCTTACCGCGAGGAATTGCTTCCTTCACGGTAACTTTGATGATGTCACCGATACCAGCGTAACGACGATGGGAGCCACCCAGCACCTTGATGCACATAACGCGGCGAGCGCCGCTGTTATCGGCCACATCGAGCATGGATTGAGTCTGAATCATATAATTTCTCCGACCCCTAGCCCTTAGACTTCCACAGCGCGTTCGAGAACATCAACCAGCGCCCAAGACTTGGTCTTGGCCATCGGACGAGTTTCACGAATAGTGACTTTGTCGCCGATGTGGCACTGATTGGTTTCGTCGTGCGCGTGCAGCTTAGTCGAACGCTTAACGTATTTACCGTAGATCGGGTGCTTAACGCGACGCTCGATCAGAACGGTGATGGTTTTGTCCATCTTGTCGCTGACAACACGGCCAGTCAGCGTACGGACAGTTTTTTCGGCTTCAGCCATGATCACTTACCTGCCTGCTGGTTGAGCACAGTCTTCACGCGAGCGATGTCACGCTTAACTTGCGAGAGCAGATGAGACTGCCCCAACTGGCCAGTTGCTTTCTGCATGCGCAGATTGAACTGGTCGCGCAGCAAGCCGAGCAGTTGCTCGTTCAGCTGCTGTGCGGATTTTTCACGAAGTTCATTCGCTTTCATCACATCACCGTCCGTTTAACAAAGGAGGTGGCGAGCGGCAGCTTTGCAGCAGCCAGGGCGAAAGCCTCACGCGCCAGCTCTTCAGAAACACCCTCGATTTCATACAGGACTTTGCCTGGCTGAATCTGGGCAACCCAGTACTCCACGTTACCCTTACCTTTACCCATACGAACCTCGAGAGGCTTCTTGGAGATCGGCTTGTCCGGGAATACACGGATCCAGATCTTGCCGCCACGTTTTACGTGACGGGTCAGAGCACGACGCGCTGACTCGATCTGACGAGCGGTGAGACGACCACGAGCTACAGACTTCAGCGCGAACTCGCCGAAGCTGACTTTGCTACCGCGCAGTGCCAGACCACGGTTGTGGCCGGTCATCTGCTTGCGGAACTTCGTACGCTTAGGTTGCAACATTTGGCGTACCCCTTACTTAGCAGCTTTTTTACGAGGCGCTGGTGCTTGTGGCTTCAGCTCTTCTTGGCGACCACCAATTACTTCGCCTTTGAAGATCCAAACCTTTACACCGATCACACCGTAAGTGGTGTGAGCTTCGTAGTTGGCATAGTCGATGTCGGCACGCAGGGTGTGCAGTGGCACACGACCTTCGCGATACCATTCAGTACGTGCGATTTCAGCACCGCCGAGACGACCGCTCACTTGGATTTTGATGCCTTTGGCACCAATGCGCATGGCGTTCTGTACAGCGCGCTTCATGGCGCGACGGAACATTACACGACGCTCCAGCTGCTGAGCTACGCTCTGCGCAACCAGCATACCGTCGAGTTCCGGCTTGCGGATCTCTTCGATATTGATGTGCACAGGCACACCCATTTGCTTGGTCAGGTCCTGACGCAGTTTCTCAACATCTTCACCTTTCTTCCCGATAACGATACCTGGACGAGCGGTGTGGATGGTGATGCGTGCAGTTTGGGCCGGACGATGGATATCGATACGGCTTACGGACGCGCTTTTTAGTTTGTCTTGGAGGTATTCACGCACCTTCAGATCAGCGAACAAGTAGTCCGCATAAGTCCGACCGTCTGCGTACCAGACGGAGGTGTGCTCCTTGACGATTCCCAGGCGAATGCCAATGGGATGTACTTTCTGACCCATCTCTTCGACTCCGTTACTTGTCAGCAACCTTGACAGTGATATGGCAAGACCGCTTGACGATGCGATCAGCACGGCCTTTGGCACGTGGCATGATGCGCTTCAGCGAACGCCCTTCGTTGACGAAAACGGTGCTGACCTTCAGGTCATCAACGTCTGCGCCTTCGTTATGCTCGGCGTTGGCTACGGCCGACTCCAGCACTTTTTTCATGATCTCGGCGGCTTTCTTACTGCTGAAAGCCAACAGGTTGAGCGCTTCGCCCACCTTCTTCCCGCGGATCTGGTCGGCGACCAAGCGGGCTTTCTGGGCGGAGATTCGAGCGCCCGACAACTTAGCGGCTACTTCCATTTCCTTACCCCTTAACGCTTGGCTTTCTTGTCTGCCACGTGCCCGCGATAAGTGCGGGTACCGGCGAACTCGCCCAGTTTGTGGCCGACCATGTCTTCGTTTACGAGAACTGGGACGTGCTGACGACCGTTGTGTACAGCGATGGTCAGACCGACCATTTGTGGCAGGATCATCGAACGACGCGACCAAGTCTTAATTGGTTTGCGATCGTTCTTTTCCGCCGCCACTTCGATCTTCTTCAGTAGGTGAAGATCAATAAAAGGACCTTTTTTCAGAGAACGTGGCACTGTCGTATCCCTCTATTTACTTGCGACGACGGACGATCATTTTGTCGGTACGCTTATTACCACGAGTCTTCGCGCCCTTAGTCGGGAAGCCCCATGGCGATACCGGATGACGACCACCAGAGGTACGACCTTCACCACCACCATGTGGGTGGTCAACCGGGTTCATGGCAACACCACGAACGGTTGGGCGAACGCCACGCCAGCGCTTGGCACCAGCTTTACCCAGCGAACGCAGGCTGTGCTCGGAGTTCGAGACTTCGCCCAGGGTCGCACGGCACTCAGCCAGTACTTTACGCATTTCACCGGAACGCAGACGCAGGGTCACGTAAACGCCTTCACGAGCGATCAGCTGAGCCGAAGCACCAGCGGAACGAGCGATCTGTGCGCCTTTACCTGGCTTCAGTTCGATGCCGTGTACGGTAGAACCGACTGGAATGTTGCGCAGTTGCAGAGCGTTACCTGGCTTGATTGGAGCCAGGGCACCTGCGATCAGCGTGTCGCCAGCACTCACGCCTTTAGGGGCGATGATGTAGCGGCGCTCGCCGTCTGCGTAGCAGAGCAGTGCGATGTGAGCAGTACGGTTTGGATCGTATTCGATACGCTCGACAGTGGCGACGATGCCATCTTTGTCGTTGCGACGGAAATCGACCATACGGTAATGCTGCTTATGACCACCACCGATGTGACGAGTGGTAATACGGCCATTGTTGTTACGACCACCAGACTTCGATTTTTTCTCGAGCAGCGGTGCGTGAGGAGCGCCTTTATGCAGCTCCTGGTTGACCACCTTGACCACAAAACGGCGGCCAGGGGAAGTCGGTTTGCATTTAACGATTGCCATGATGCACCCCTTCCTTACTCAGCACTGCTGCTGAAATCGAGATCTTGGCCTGGCTGAAGGGAGATAACTGCCTTCTTCCAGTCATTACGCTTGCCCAGACCGCGAGCGGTGCGCTTGCTCTTACCCAGAACGTTCAGGGTAGTAACACGCTCAACTTTCACGCTGAACAGGCTTTCGACGGCCTTCTTGATTTCCAGCTTGGTTGCGTCAGTAGCAACCTTGAAAACGAACTGGCCTTTCTTGTCTGCCAGAACCGTAGCCTTCTCGGAAACGTGCGGGCCAAGCAGAACTTTAAATACGCGTTCCTGGTTCATCCCAGCAGCTCCTCGAATTTCTTCACGGCCGACACGGTGATCAACACCTTGTCGTATGCGATCAGACTAACTGGATCGGAACCTTGCACGTCACGTACATCTACGTGTGGCAGGTTGCGAGCAGCCAGGTACAGGTTCTGATCAACAGCGTCCGACACGATCAGAACGTCGGTCAGGCTCATGTTGTTCAGTTTGCCCAGCAGGTCTTTGGTTTTCGGAGTTTCAACTGCGAAATCCTGAACCACGACCAGACGATCAGTACGCACCAGCTCAGCAAGGATGGAACGCATTGCTGCGCGATACATCTTCTTGTTCAGCTTCTGGGAGTGATCCTGTGGACGAGCTGCGAAAGTGGTGCCGCCGCCGCGCCAGATTGGGCTACGGATAGTACCGGCACGAGCACGGCCAGTACCTTTCTGACGCCATGGGCGCTTACCGCCACCACGAACGTCGGAACGGGTCTTTTGCTGCTTGCTACCTTGACGGCCGCCGGCCATGTAGGCCACGACTGCTTGGTGAACCAGCGTCTCGTTGAATTCGCCGCCAAATGTCAGTTCGGAAACTTCGATCGCTTGAGCGTCATTTACATTTAATTGCATGTCAGCTTCCCCTTAACCGCGAGCCTTGGCTGCTGGACGTACAACCAGGTTGCCGCCAGTAGCGCCAGGAACAGCACCCTTGACCAGCAACAGATTGCGTTCAGCGTCCACGCGCACTACTTCCAGGGACTGCACGGTCACGCGCTCAGCGCCCATATGACCGGACATTTTTTTGCCCTTGAATACACGACCAGGAGTCTGGCACTGGCCGATAGAGCCTGGGACGCGGTGGGATACGGAGTTACCGTGGGTGTTATCTTGCCCGCGGAAATTCCAACGCTTGATCGTACCCTGGAAACCTTTACCTTTGGACTGACCGGTTACATCAACCAGTTGACCAGCAGCGAAGATTTCAGCGTTGATCAGATCGCCGGCTTGGTACTCGCCTTCTTCAAGGCGGAATTCCATTACGGTACGACCAGCGGCAACGTTCGCCTTGGCGAAGTGGCCAGCCTGAGCAGCTGTTACACGGGAAGCACGACGCTCGCCGACAGTGACTTGCACTGCACGATAGCCATCGGTTTCTTCAGTTTTGAACTGGGTGACGCGATTCGGCTCGATCTCAATGACCGTGACCGGAATGGAGACACCTTCTTCGGTGAAAATACGGGTCATACCCGCTTTACGACCGACTACACCAATAGTCATGTTGTAAACCTCATGAGTGTACGGGGCTTTCACCCGCTATGGCCGCCCATTTCAGAGCGTTACACGACCAAGACCGAGTCTTAGCCGAGGCTGATCTGCACTTCCACACCGGCCGCAAGATCAAGCTTCATAAGTGCATCAACGGTTTTATCCGTTGGCTGGACGATGTCCAGAACGCGCTTATGAGTGCGGATCTCGTACTGGTCACGCGCGTCTTTGTTGACGTGCGGGGAAACCAGAACGGTGAACCGCTCTTTACGGGTAGGCAGTGGAATTGGACCACGCACTTGAGCACCAGTACGTTTCGCGGTTTCCACGATTTCCTGGGTTGATTGGTCGATCAGGCGATGGTCAAAAGCCTTCAACCTGATACGGATTTGCTGATTTTGCATTGGATTTCAGACTCCGGCTGCTATTCCCACCGGGCGCAATACGCCCGTTAAAAGGAGGCGCAATTCTATAGACGCCCCAGATAGGTGTCAACCCAATAAAAAAGCCCCCGCTAAGCGGGGGCTTTTTCAACTCATCAAAGCTGACTCAATAAAGAGATCACTCGATGATTTTAGCTACGACGCCAGCACCAACGG
>NZ_AKJQ01000040.1:0-125475 GCF_000282255.1 Pseudomonas sp. GM25
GCTCAAGAAAGGCGGGCGCCGAAGTAGCCGATGGCGGTACTCGCCGCCACCGCCACCACCAAGGCGAAAAACAGCACCCGCAGTTCACCGGCGCGGGCATCGCGCATCAGTTGGCGCAGGGCGAGACTGAACAGACGCAACAGCGGCAGACGTGCCATCAAGGCTCCAGAGGGGCGACCAACAGGCCGGCTTCAAGACGGATCAGACGCCGGCAACGATGGGCCAGGCGTTCGTCGTGGGTCACCAGCACCAGGGTGGTGCCGCGTTCCTTGTTCAATTCGAACAGCAAGTCGCTGATGCGCTCGCCGGTGTGGCTGTCGAGGTTGCCGGTGGGTTCGTCGGCGAACAGCACGTCCGGCTCGGCGGCGAACGCTCGGGCAATTGCCACGCGCTGTTGTTCGCCACCGGAGAGTTGGCGCGGCGAGTGAGTCAGGCGCTGGCCGAGGCCGACCCGTTGCAGCAGTTCGGTAGCGCGGCTTCGAGCGTCTTTGCGGCCGTCGAGCTCCAGCGGAAGCATGACGTTTTCCAGCGCGTTGAGGCTGTCGAGCAGTTGGAAAGATTGAAAGACGAAGCCCACGTGTTCGGCGCGAATGCGCGCGCGCTGGTCTTCGTCGAGATTGCTCAGGCCTTGCCCGGCGAGCGTCACTTCGCCGCTGCTCGGCAGATCGAGGCCGGCGAGCAGACCCAGCAGAGTGGATTTGCCGGAGCCGGACGCGCCGACGATGGCTAGGCTGTCGCCCTTGTTCAGTTCCAGGCTGAGTTCGTGCAGGATGGTCAGTTCACCTTCCGCGCTGGGAACCACTTTGCTAAGGTTCTTCGCGGTGAGAATGCTTGCGCCCATGGAGAATCCGATGCGTGTGTGGTTTTTGAGTGCTGGCCTGGCCTTGATGTGCATGGCCCAGAACGCAGCGGCGGGTACAGTCCTGATCGTTGGCGATAGTATCAGCGCCGGTTTCGGACTGGATACCCGGCTGGGGTGGGTGTCGTTGCTCGAACAGCGGCTCAAGACCGAAGGTTTTGACGATAAAGTGGTCAATGCGTCCATCAGTGGCGACACCAGTGCCGGAGGCCAGGCACGGCTGCCTGCGCTGCTTGCAGAGCACAAACCGGAACTGGTGATCCTCGAATTGGGCGGCAACGATGGCCTGCGCGGAATGCCGCCGACGCAATTGCAACAAAATCTTGCTTCGATGATCGACAGCTCCCGTCAAAGCGGTGCCAAGGTGCTGTTGCTCGGCATGCAATTGCCGCCCAACTACGGCAAGCGCTACACCGATGCCTTTGCCGAGGTCTACGGCAAACTCGCCGAGGAGAAAAAAATCCCGCTGGTGCCGTTTTTCCTCGACGGCGTGGGCGGGCATCCGGACTTGATGCAAGCCGACGGTCTGCACCCGGCGGCCGGGGCTCAGGGCAAGTTGCTGGAAAATGTCTGGCCGACGTTAAAACCGCTGTTATAAATCGGCCTCGCGGTAGGCTGTAGATCAGAAGGGAGATAGTTGCTTGCTGTATCCAAACTTGACCCCAGACGCGAAAAAGCCTCCGCATTCGCCTTGTTTTCGGCACCCTTCGCACTCCGGCGCAAACTCGTTTTTCCAGTCGCTGATCGACTTTCGGTAATACGGAAGAATATCTGGGTTAACCAGACAGAGCTGATGGTTGTACACCGAAACGTTCATTCCATATTTGGTAAGAATCTGCACCGATTTGCTGAGCGTGTCTTTGTACTCGATGGGGTCAATCCATAGCTCGTCAAGATTTGCGCGGGTAAACCCCATCATTTCAAGACCCATCAAAGCGACCTGATCGACGAACAGAAGGTTGCGGGCGATGAACTCACATAGCTGAGTAAGTCGCGATACTGACAGCTTATGAATGACGATTCGAATTTCCACTCTCTGGCCCAAGCGCTTCAGATTCAGAATGCCTCGTATGGTTTCTTCGAATGCGCCTTGAGCCTGCACGATGTAATCATGCAGAGATGGATCGTCTGAGTAGACAGGAATACCGACCATCGCATCTGGTAATCCAATCGCTGCGTAGTCTTCAGCAAACGATGGGTCTTTGAAGCTTCTTCCGTTCGAAAGGATATGGATAGCGGTTCTTGGCAAATAGCTTTTTGTCAGGCGAATAATTTTAAGAAACCGCTCCTTGTTGGTCGTCGGCTCTCCCCCCGTGAAGCCTAATTCGCGGGTCTCTCTAGGAATCAGCGGAATCAAGCTCTCGATCTCATCGAGTAACCATGAGTCATCTGCCGTTTTAGGAGGCTGAGAGCACATGAGGCAGTAGTTGTTGCATTGCTCGGTCAGCAGGATGCTGTTGTTAGGCGACGAGGCTCGAAACAGAACTCGTATGCTTTGACGGTCAGCGGAAAGACGGACAATGTCATTGTTGCTAATGTAGTCGTAATCGTTCGGAAGAATCGAGTAATCGGAATCTGGTGGTAGTTCTTGAGCCAAATTCTGATGCTTCTCAGTTAGAAGGTAGTGCGCGAATCCAATGGGGACAGGGAGTTCAGAAGCCAGATAGGCCATTTCTCTCCGGAGGATTTCGGGAAGGTTCCGGTTCGTGGAGACCTTGATTAGCGTGAGATCCTTGCAAACATCAACCGCGTGGATACGGATAATTTTTCCACTGAGCTTCAGCATCGATTGGCCCACCCCATAAAAATCCGTTTCGTTTCTTCATCGTTTTCCATCAACTCTAGGAGGTGCTTAAAGATCGCCATGTTTCGCTTACAAAACGAGGATTCTGGTTTCCTGCCTACCAGATCCTTGTGCATGGCGTGATGGTAGACGGGCTCCGAGCCGCAATAGGGTTCAAATGCGCAGTCAGAGCACATGGGAGCACTCAGCGTAAAGGAGTTTTCCAGTGCATCAAGCAATTGATCGGAGAGGATGATCTCTTCGTAGGATTGTTCCAGTATGTTGCCTAATCTGAAGGTATGGTCGCCCATTTCTGCAAGCATACGACTTTCATCTGATGCATAGACCGAGCCATCATAATTGAACACGATGGCAGCAATTCCAACCCCTGCTGGATTCATCAGATCAACGAATCCTGGGTCTGTTGATGTGAGCATTTTTGCCAGTACAAGCGAAGAGTACTGTTCTACAAAACGTACGCCGGACTTGTTCAGCTGGATGATGTACTCAAGACCTTCCTTGTAAAATTCCAGCCAACGTTCAGTGTCATACGACAGGAATTTCTTGGTCTTGATCGCAAAGCCATATGGCGAGAGAGTGCGGAGAAAAATCCCATCAAAGCCTAGACGCAAGTACTCATCAATGATGGCTCGTACATGCGGTAGGCTCTTGTCGGTGGTCGTCATTAGGGCAGACACTTGATCGTAACCGAGTACTGCTCGTGCTTTCGCTAACCCTTCTTCGAAGCGCTGGTGACTATCTCTACCAGGACGCGGGCGATTGGCATTGTGGATGCTCATTGGTCCGTCGAGGGAAGATGAAAGCACTATGCTGTGCTGCTTACAGAAATCCAGCATCTCATCAGTCAACAGCGACAGCGTGGTTGCGATCACGAACTGAAGGTCACGACCTTCTTTCAGGTTGCGTTTTTTGGCGTTAAGGACAACGTATCTCACCATTTCAAAATTCAGCAACGGCTCTCCGCCCTGAAACTCAATTTTGATGGCTGGATTTGGAGACATGAAAACGAAATCCAATGACCGGTCAGCCATCTCTGTAGTCATGTCGAATTCACCTTTGCTTTCCGACTGCCTGGAGACTTGGCAATAGGGACAGCTATGGTCGCAGCGAAGGGTGACGACAAAGATATGCAAATTGGTGAATTGAGCCAGTCTGGACAAGCGAGTGCGAATCTTGAGAGCTAGTAGCTGTAGAGGTGTCTGCTCATCTGGAAATCGTATGAATTGCTTTGATCGGAGCGTTGGTATCAGCTCCGATGTAAGCGGTAGCGTCCTGTTGATCAGTGGCTCGAGCAGCGGTATCGGTAAAACGTGATACTCGCCTGCCATATTGATGATGACGTACTCACAGTCATTCAGACGGTCAAATTTGAATGGCAACAGCTCGTAAGGACGATGCTGTAAATAGAAGTCAAGCGCCTGAAATTTACTCACTGATCAGCCCGGTTTTTGAGAAGGCCAGTCCAAGGATCAGATTTTTGATCTGCAGAGTTTCAGCATTCAGCTGGAGGCGAAGCTGGTAGTCGACTACGTCCTTCTTGAATTCTTGAGTAGCGAGCAGAAATGTGGGTTCGTCGATGCCGATATTTGAGGACAGAACGCAGCAGAATTTCCCATCAGCATGCGAAATATCAGCCGTTAGCGAGTTCATCGCGCGATAAGCAGCTTTTTGCAGCACTTGTGCGTCGTAGAGCTGCTCATCAAATACCAGTGCCACCTCGTACTTCATATCAGGAGCCCGAATGGTGAGAGCTGTGCGAACTGTGCGATGAGTGGGAGCTGTGAGAGCTGTGGTAGGCCATGAATTGACCTTGGTCTCCGCGCTTCAATACAAACGTAAACAAATCGTTGCCGCCGCGAACAGAAAGGTTTTCGCTCTGAGGAGGCGATTGAGTTGGGATTGTTTGGTCGGTGGCGGGGTCGATGATCTGGTGAGGTACTGATGCTGAAGCATGCTCTGCAACAACTGCTGCTGCCAAAGTCGCCATAGGTACCAAGAAGGAGCGATTTTTCATTATTGGATTTCCTTATCAGGGGTGTGGTTACTCTCTGAGTCTCTCCGTCGGACAAGCGTGATGTCAATATGAAATTAACGTTGCTATGCGTTCCATAGTCAAAATCCGACAGGCGTAGTAAGGGGGGGTAGATTTTTGGGCAGGATCTCCTCGGAAAAAATCCCGCTGGTGCCGTTTTTCCTCGACGGTGTGGGCGGGCATCCGGACTTGATGCAAGCCGACGGTCTGCACCCGGCGGCCGGGGCTCAGGGCAAGTTGCTGGAAAATGTCTGGCCGACGCTAAAACCGCTGCTATGAGGCTTTTCTAGCGGCAGGCTTTCGGCTAATGTGGCGCCCCCTAATTTGGAGCCCCCGATGCCGCGTTCTGCCTGGTCCCTGTTTGCTTACCAACTGATCGAGCCTGACGAACAGCTGGATCTGTTCGCCTGCCAGGAAGTGCGAGTGCATCTGGTGACCCGTCAACTGGAGCTCGGCGGCTCGGCTGACCGCACCCTGTGCGGCAGTCTGCTGCCGGCGCAACCGCGCTGGTCGAGCGTGGATCGCCGGGTGTTTCAGGATCAGCGCCTGTGCTCGCTGTGCCGGGCGATCCTCGAATCGCAGAAGCGCGGCACGTCGCCGATCTGGCCTGAGCTGCGTTTCGAGCTTTAAGCGCAACCATTCTTTTGAATGCAGTTTGGGCGAGCGGCAGCTTCAATCATGAAGAGTGATGCCAGCCCATCGGCGCATCTCCCCGAATTCTCTGGGCGCGGTGTACAATCGCGTTCTTATTACCCTTGTCGATCTTGCGAAGGATTCTCCGGATGTTGCCGCGTTTTCCTGCCGTCACCCGCTGCCTGTCTCTTGCCGCCCTGTGTGTGGCCGGTCCCGTTGCCGCACTGGAGTTTCCCCTGCCACCCCCTGGTGAAGACATCATCGGCCAGGTGCAGGTGATCAAGGCCAAGTACGAAGACACCTTTGCCGATCTGGGCACCACCTACGATCTGGGTTATTCGGAAATGGTCGCGGCCAACCCGGGCGTCGATGCCTGGTTGCCGGGTGCCGGCACCGAAATCGTTCTGCCGACCCGCTTCATCCTGCCGCCGGGCCCGCGTGAAGGCATCGTGATCAACCTGGCCGAATACCGCCTCTACTATTTCCCGAAAGGCCGGAACGTGGTGTACACCTTCCCGCTGGGTATCGGTCGTGAAGGCTGGGGTTCGCCGATCGCGCACACCACGATCACCGCCAAGACACCGAATCCAACCTGGACGCCGCCTGCCTCGATCAAGGCTGAACACGCCGCCGACGGTGATCCGCTGCCGAACGTGGTACCGGCCGGTCCGGACAACCCGCTGGGCCCGTTCAAGTTCACCCTGGGCACGCCGGGCTACCTGATCCACGGTTCGAACAAGAAGTTCGGCATCGGCATGCGCACCAGCCACGGCTGCTTCCGCATGTTCAACAACAACGTGCTGGAAATGGCCGGCATGGTGCCGGTGGGGACGTCGGTACGGATCCTCAACGACGCGTACAAGTTCGGTCGCAGTGGCGGCAAGATCTACCTGGAAGCGCACACGCCGATCGACGACAAGGGCAACCCGTCGGTGGTCGACAAGCACACCGCCGTGATCAACGCGATGCTCAAGCGTGAAGACATCACCAACAACCTGCGCATGGACTGGGATGTGGTGCGTGATGTGGTGGCGGCCGAAGATGGCCTGCCAACCGAAATCGGCACGCCGAACACCTCGGCGCCTATGGTCTCCAGCGCACCGATCGACCTGCAGCAATAAGCTGAAAGACAAAACCCGCCGAGGCTTGCGCAGCGGCGGGTTTTTTATTGCCCGCAGAAAACTGCAGGCACAAAAAAGCCGACCCAAAAAATGGGTCGGCTTGATAACAATCCCGAAGGACTATTACTTGCGGCTAGCTTTTTCCAGCATGCGCAGAGCACGCTCGTTAGCTTCGTCAGCAGTCTGTTGTGCTTTTTGAGCAGCAGCCAGAGCTTCATCAGCTTTACGGTAAGCTTCGTCTGCACGAGCCTGGGAGCGAGCAGCTGCGTCTTCAGTAGCGGTCAGACGTGCTTCGGTTTCTTTCGATGCGCTGCTGCAACCGGTAGCCAGAACTGCGGCCAGAGCCAGAGCAGAGAATTTCAGAACGTTGTTCATCGTGTTCCCCTTCAAGGACTTTCAATTAAGTGGCTGTCTCCTCCGATTGAGGAAATAGCCGGCGTACATACTACCCATTACTTGTAGTAAGTAAACTGACGTGAGGCAAGAAGCAAAAAAAATTGTAGGCGTTGATTCTTTTTCGAGCAACTTTTAACTGCGTTGTATAAAAAATATCCAGCTGGAAGCCGCGAGATGAGCGAGTTAATGAGAAAAAGTTCCCGTTGCTGCGCGTTGTTTTGCAGGTAGTGGCTAAAGTCTGCCTATATGGATTCGTCCACACTTTTGTTGCGAATTTGCGCAACGCCTCGCATATCTTTGTCCATGTTGAGGTGACTTTAAAACAGGGGGCTCGTCTTAAGTCTCAACATCCGGCGATGTTCAGCCTTTCGGCTCGGGAAGATCGTCTCCCGAACCGGCCCTGAGTCCACCGGAACTGCCCCGTCAATCTGCATGTTGACGAGCGTACCTTGAGCATTTTCGCCAATGGTGCCTACTATTTGATACGTGCTCGGGTTGCGCGAGATCGGTGCAGTTCTTCTCGGTGTCCATCAGGCACGGGGTGGCGTAGATGTTCCTTCGCCGGGAAAACATCGGTAAGGTAGGGGTCAGAATTCGAGACCCGCGAGGAGTAGTGATGAGCGAGGCGTTGTCCATCCACCATGACCAGGCTGGTCATCAGTTCGAGACCAATGTGGACGGTCATCGTGCCTACCTGACCTATATGGATCTGGGGAAACAGACCCTGGATATCTACCGCACCTTCGTGCCCAACGCCTTGCGTGGCCGAGGCATCGCGGCAGCCCTGACCGAACGGGCGTTACAGTACGCCGATGAAATGGGCTACACGGTCATTCCATCGTGCTCCTACGTGGAGCGCTACATGGAGCGTCACCAGCGGCGCACCGCCAAGATCTGACTGACCTCACCGCACACACAAAAACGCCGGGCAATGCCCGGCGTTTTTTTATGCCTGCGAAACGGCTGTCAGCCGCGCTGACGTTTCGGCAGTACTTCCTTGAGCTTGGCGTGCATGCTGCGCAAGGTGTTTTCGGTAGCGGACCAGTCGATGCAGGCATCGGTGATCGACACGCCGTATTGCAGGTCGGCGAGGTCTTTCGGGATCGCCTGGCAGCCCCAGTTCAGGTGACTTTCGACCATCAGGCCGATGATCGACTGGTTGCCTTCGAGGATCTGGTTGGCGACGTTCTCCATCACCAGCGGTTGCAGGGCCGGATCCTTGTTGGAGTTGGCGTGGCTGCAATCGACCATGATGTTCGGCTTGATCTTGGCCTTGTTCAGCGCCTGCTCGCACAGGGCGACGCTGACCGAATCGTAGTTCGGCTTGCCGTTGCCACCGCGCAGTACCACGTGACCGTAGGCGTTGCCTTTGGTGGTGACGATCGACACGCCACCTTCCTGGTTGATGCCCAGGAAACGGTGCGGGCTGGAAACCGACTGCAGGGCGTTGATCGCCACAGTCAGGCCGCCGTCGGTGCCGTTCTTGAAGCCGACCGCCGAGGACAGGCCGGAAGCCATTTCGCGGTGGGTCTGGGATTCGGTGGTCCGTGCGCCGATGGCCGACCAGCTGATCAGGTCCTGCAGATACTGCGGGGAGATCGGGTCGAGGGCTTCGGTCGCGGTCGGCAGGCCTTTCTCGGCCAGGTCCAGCAGCAACTGGCGACCGATGTGCAGACCGTCCTGAATCTTGAACGAGTCATCCAGGTACGGGTCGTTGATCAGGCCTTTCCAGCCGACGGTGGTCCGTGGCTTTTCGAAATACACGCGCATGACCAGATACAGGGTGTCCGAGACTTCTGCCGCCAGCACCTTCAGGCGATCGGCATATTCGTGGGCAGCCTTGATGTCGTGGATCGAGCAGGGGCCGATCACCACGAACAGACGATGGTCGGTGCCATCGAGAATGTTGCGGATGACCTCGCGACCCTTGGTGACGGTGCGCAGGGCAGCGTCGCTCAGAGGGATATCACGCTTGAGCTGATCAGGAGTGATCAGGGTCTCGTTGGAAGCGACGTTCAGGTCGTTGATCGGTAAATCAGCCATCGTTTACTCGTCAGGTCACGGGTGCCGGCCGCCAGCGATCCCCGCGCGGCGGAGCACAGCGGATTTAAGCGCGTCGGGGAGCCGAACCTTATCGCGTTAGACGCCTGCTAGACAATGGGCAAGTAACTGTTCAGTCCAGCTCTGGTTACGCAAAAGCCTTGCGAACGCTGTCGTGGGAGAACTCTTCGGCGTGCTGCTCGACCCATTGCAGGGCTCGCGCCTGGATATCCTGCAGGTCATCGTGGGCATCGTTGATTCGGCAATAGCGCTCGATCTGACACACCTGCTCACCCATTCGCGCGCTGAACAGCGTCTGCTCATCAGTGAACGCAATGCCCACCAGATAACCTTTTTTACGACGCAGGCACCAGGCCACATAGCCCGGATAGGCGAAATCGGCATTGATGGTCGGCATGCGCACCTGCAAGGCGGTGCCATGGCGCCAGGCACGGTGGTAATTGCAAGCGATGCCGCCGAGGCTGATAGTGTGCAGCCGTTGACGCGAAATACACTCCGGTGTGAGCAGGGTCAATTCAACGGGCACATCATCCGGATGAGGAATAAACCGTCCCATGAGCACAGACTCCCTGTGTCGGCCATTTGACATTGTTTCCCCCAGTATAGTGGTCGAATCGCAGCTGACCGATTTTGACGCCGACCAACGGCTGCTGGCGATGAACGGCGTTTCACTGGTGATTTTCACCAGCGTCGGCTGCGCCAGTTGCCGCTATGCCCGCGAAGTGTTGCCGGGGCTCGATCTCGCCGTCGATCGCGTGTGCTGGATCGATGCCGGTGACAACGGCGGACTGGTCGAGCGTTATCAGGTCTTTCATTTGCCGGCGCTGTTTGTGGTGCGCGACGGCGAGTTCTTTGGGGCAGTGCACACGCGCTTGAACGTCGATGAGCTGAACGCAGCCGTGACGCAGGCGCTGGGTCGAATTGCAGAGGAGTTGCCGTGATGGGAGCAGTGAACAAACCGGTGGTGGGGATTATCGGCACCGGCGCCATCGGAGGGTTTTACGGGGTGATGCTGGCCCGGGCCGGGTTCGATGTGCACTTTCTGTTGCGCAGTGAATTTTCCGCAGTCGCCGAGCGCGGCTTGCAGGTGGACAGTGCCGTGCATGGCGCATTGACGCTGAATCCGGTACAGGCCTACTCGTCGGCGGAAGACATGCCGCCCTGCGACTGGCTGCTGGTCGGCGCCAAGACCACCAGCAATGCCGGGCTGGCGCCTTCGATCATTCAGGCGGCGAAACCCGACGCGAAAGTGCTGGTACTGCAAAACGGCCTCGACGTCGAAGACAGCTTGCGGGCGTTGCTGCCTGATTCCCTGCACTTGCTGGGCGGTTTGTGCCTGATCTGCGTCCACCGCGAAGGGCCGGGGCAGATCACCCACCAGGCGCTGGGAGCGGTGAACGTCGGGTATCACAGCGGTCCGGCACCGGATGATGCGGCGCGCATGGCAATCGTCGAGGAGGGCGCCGGCCTGTTCCGCGCCGCCAGTCTCGACTCCCAGGCGATGCCAAATCTGCATCAGGCGCGCTGGCAGAAACTGGTGTGGAACATTCCCTACAACGGGCTTTCGGTGTTGCTCGGTGCCAGCACCACGCCGTTGATGGCCGACACTGACAGCCGCGCATTGATTCAGGCACTGATGGCCGAAGTGGTGCAGGGCGCCAAGGCCTGCGGTCATGACATGCCGCCCGGTTACGCCGAATACCTGTTCATGATGACCGAGAAAATGCCCGACTATTGGCCGAGCATGTACCACGACTTTTTGCACAAGCGACCGCTGGAGCTGGAGGCGATCTACGCTCGTCCTTTGGCGGCGGCAAAAGCGGCAGGCTGCGAGTTGCCGCGAATCGAATCGTTGTATCGCACATTGAGCTTTATCGACCGGCGTAACGTTTAAACCGGTCGCACTGGGGGGAAAGGCATGGCCAAGAACATCGATGACAAACTGGTGCTGGCGATCTCGTCCCGTGCCCTGTTCGACCTGAGCGAAAGCCACAAGGTGTATGAGTCGAGTGGCGTCGAAGCCTACCGGCAATATCAGATCGATCACGAAGACGAAATTCTTGCGCCGGGCGATGCCTTCCCGCTGGTGGAAAAACTCCTCAACCTGAACAGTCGCCTCGGTCGCGCCCGGGTCGAGGTGATTCTGGTATCGCGCAACAGTGCCGACACCGGCCTGCGCGTTTTCAACTCCATTGGTCATTACGGCCTGGCGATCTCCCGCGCGGCGTTCGTCGGCGGTCGCAGTCCTTATCCGTATCTGAAGGCCTTTGGTTGCGATCTGTTTCTCTCCACCCATGCCGAAGATGTGCGCGCTGCGCTGGATGCCGGTTTCGCAGCGGCGACCATTCTGTCCGGCGGCGCCAGTCGTGCGGCCAGCGATGAATTGCGCATCGCCTTCGACGGGGACGCAGTGCTGTTCTCCGATGAATCGGAGCGGGTCTATCAATCCGGTGGCCTCGAAGCCTTCCAGGCCAAGGAGCGTGAATCCGCGCGCGAACCGTTGCGTGGCGGGCCGTTCAAGGGCTTTCTCGCGGCGCTCAATCTGTTGCAGCGCGAGTTCTCCGACGAGGAGTGTCCGATCCGCACCGCCCTGGTCACCGCGCGTTCGGCGCCGGCCCATGAGCGGGTGATCCGCACCTTGCGCGAGTGGGACATTCGTCTGGACGAGTCGCTGTTTCTCGGTGGCCTGACCAAATCGGCGTTCCTCGAAGCCTTCGCCGCCGACGTGTTTTTCGACGATCAGGCCGGCCACTGCGAGCTGGCCCGGGAAGTCGTGGCGACCGGCCACGTGCCCCACGGCATCAGCAACGAACCGGCGGTCTAAAGCCCACGTGGTTCAAGACGTTGCGTCGCACGTCGTACTCGTCAAGGCACTGCTAAGCTGAATCAAATCTCCGCCATGTTGGCACGCGAGGAGGTCATATGATTCGTTCGATGCTGTATGCCACTGACCTCGGTCTGTACGCACCGTTAGTGATGCAGCATGCCCTGGCGATGGCGCGAACGTTCAATGCCGATCTGTACGTGGTGCACGCGGTGGAACCCATGGGGCTGTTTGCCGAATCGGTGTTGCAGAGCTATCTCGACGAACAGGCGTTGAACGAATTTCACAGTCAGGGTCTGAAAACCGTCATCGCCAATATCGAGCAGCGGGTGCTCGACAGTTTTCGTGAAGAGCTGGGGGACGAGGGCGAGCAGGACCTGCAGCGGATACGCGCGGTGCGGGTGCTGCAGGGCGATCCGTCACAGGTGATTCTCGATCAGGTGCAGAAACTCTCTGTCGATTTGCTGATCGTAGGAAGTCACAGCCACGGGGTCGGGGCGGAAACACCTTTGGGGCGAACGGCAGCCCGGCTGCTGCAATTGTCCAAGGTGCCGGTTTATCTGGTGCCGTTGGTGGAGCGTCGGCGTCGGGAGGATCGCTGAAGCAGGAATAATGGCACTTTGATAAAAAAGTTCTAGATTTATTCTTCAAACCATTAATATAGTTATATACCGTCGCTGATGCCCGTGGCGTCTACCTGCTTTGAGGGATTCATATGAAGCTTCAACAATTGCGCTACATCTGGGAAGTGGCGCACCACGACCTCAACGTTTCCGCTACAGCCCAAAGCCTCTACACCTCGCAACCGGGCATCAGTAAACAGATCCGCCTGCTGGAAGACGAACTGGGCGTCGAAGTGTTCGCCCGCAGCGGCAAGCACCTGACCCGCGTCACCCCGGCCGGCGAGCGCATCATCACCACCGCCGGTGAGATTCTGCGCAAGGTCGAAAGCATCAAGCAGATCGCCCAGGAATTCTCCAACGAGAAGAAGGGCACCCTGTCGATCGCCACCACCCACACCCAGGCACGTTATGCACTGCCGCCGGTGATCAGCAACTTCATCAAGCAATACCCGGACGTGGCGCTGCACATGCACCAGGGTTCACCGATGCAGATCGCCGAAATGGCCGCTGACGGCACCGTCGATTTCGCCATCGCCACCGAAGCGCTGGAGCTGTTCGGCGATCTGGTGATGATGCCGTGCTACCGCTGGAACCGTTGCGTGGTCGTGCCTCAGGGCCACCCGCTGACCAAACTGCCGAAGCTGACCCTCGAAGCGCTGGCCGAATACCCGATCGTGACTTACGTGTTCGGTTTCACCGGCCGTTCGAAACTCGACGAAGCCTTCAGCCATCGCGGCCTGACGCCGAAAGTGGTGTTCACCGCGGCCGACGCCGACGTGATCAAAACCTACGTGCGCCTGGGCCTGGGCGTTGGCATCGTGGCGAAAATGGCGGTCGACACCAAACTGGATAACGATCTGGTGGTGCTCGATGCCAGCGAACTGTTCGAGTCCAGCGTGACCAAGATCGGTTTCCGTCGCGGCACCTTCCTGCGTGGCTTCATGTGCGACTTCATCGAAAAATTCGCACCGCACCTGACCCGCGAAGTCATGGCCAAGGCCATTCAGTGCCACAACAAGCAGGAACTGGAAGAGCTGTTCGAAGGTGTCGAACTGCCGGTTCACTAAGCCCCTGTCTACAGCACCTCGGTGACAGCGAACTGTTGCCGGGTGCCCGCCACCAGAATCTCCACCTCGTCACCCTCGAACTTGCCCAACAGGCTTTTGCCCAGCGGCGAGCGCGGGGTGATGACGGTAATCGGCTGACCCACCACGTCGACTTTCAGACCCGCCGCATCCGGCGCCAGAAACAGCCATTGTTCACGACCCTTTTCGTCTTCCAGACCGAGCAGGGCGCCGATTTCAATCCCGCGTTGATCGTCATACGCGCGTAGCGTCAGGTTCTGGCACAGCGCCAGTGACTGACGAATTTCCTCGACCCGTTTCGCCTGGCCCGCCGCCAGATACGACGCCTCAAGACCTAGGGTGTCGTACTTGTTTTCGGCGATATTCTCTTCGTGGGTCGCGGTTTCGTAAGCGGTTTGCGCCGCGCGTTCGGCGATGTCGAGGTCGATGCGCAGCTTGTCGAGAATCAGTTGGTGAACGATCTGTTTATTCATGATCAATCGCAGAATTGCAGGACGTTGGCGCGGCTCTTTTCGCTCGGGGCCGTCTGATCCTGTTGCAGCCAGAACTGGCATTTGGGGTTCGACAGATTACGTGTACTGCCACGGGCCTGATCCAGGCGTGCCTGCTGTTCGTTTTTGCGCAGGTTTTCTTCGTACTGCTCGAACAACGGGCTCTGCGGCGGAATGTCCGGCACCACTCGGACGGCGGGTGGATTGGCCAGTTGCTGTACGGCCTGGGCAACCGGCGCCAGTTGTTCATTGAAGAAAAAGCGTGAAGCCAGCCAGCACGTCAGCGCAATGGCCAGGAAACCCAGCCACAGACCCAGGGCAATGCTGCCGGTCAATTGCAGCGCGCTAAGCTGAACAGGCAAGGGGCGACGCGGGTTGGGACGATAGGGCATGGCTGCCTCCTGGCGGATGAATGCGGGCGAGTGGCGATTGTCGCACGAAGATTAATTGCCGTCGGCTCTTCTGCATGGAGACATTTATGCGGACAATCGGCGCTTTTGCCAACGGGAGCCTTGAATGCCGCCACTGAACACCCGCTGGGACATTTTTTGTACGGTCGTCGACAACTACGGCGACATCGGCGTGACCTGGCGTCTGGCCCGGCAACTGGTCAGCGAGCATGCGATGACGGTTCGGCTGTGGGTCGATGACCTGCGCGCCTTCGAACGCATCTGCCCCGAAATCGACATCGGCCTCGATCAGCAATGGCAGCAGGGCGTCGAAGTCCGGCACTGGTCGGCCGAATGGCAGGAGGCGGAAGCGGCCGATGTGGTGATCGCTGCGTTTGCCTGCCAGTTGCCGAGCGTCTACATGGATGCCATGGCGGCACGGGAAAAGCCGCCGTTGTGGATGAACCTCGACTACCTCAGCGCTGAAGACTGGGTGGTCGGTTGCCACGGTTTGCCTTCGGTGAAGTACAAGTCGGTGCAGAAGTACTTTTTCTTTCCGGGATTTCAGCCGGGGACCGGCGGCCTGTTGCGTGAAAGCGGTTTGCTGGAGCGGCGTCAGCAGTTTCAGCAGGATCCCGAGGCGCAGCGACAGTTCCTGCACGGTCTGGGGATCGTTCCTGCGCCCGGTGCGCAGTTGATTTCGCTGTTTGCCTACGAGAATGCCGGACTCGCCAGTTGGCTGGATGTGCTGGCTGCTGACTCGATGCCCACTCATCTGCTGGTGCCGGAAGGGCGGATTCTCGGCGATGTCGCCCGTTGGCTCGGGGTCGAGTCGCTGTCGGTAGGAGCGAAGCATGTTCGTCAGTCGCTGACCGTGCAGGTGCTGCCGTTCGTCCGGCAGGATCAATACGATCAATTGCTCTGGTGCTGCGATTTCAACGCGGTGCGCGGCGAGGACTCGTTTGTCCGGGCGCAATGGGCGGGGCGGCCGATGCTGTGGCACATCTATCAGCAGGACGAAGACATCCATCTGGACAAGCTCGACGCCTTCCTTGCGCTCTACACAAAACGTCTTTCGCCGGCTGCCGCCGAGGCGATGAACGGTCTATGGCGCGCCTGGAGTGCCGGGCAGCCTATCGGCGACCACTGGCTTGAGGCCCGCAAACACTGGCCCGAACTGCAGGAAAATGCCCTCGCGTGGTGTCTGGAACAGGCCTTGCAGGCGGATCTTGCGACGGCGCTGGTACAGTTTTACCGAAATTGGATATGATACGCGGCCTAGATTTTTGTAAATCCCATCCAAATTCGGATATTCGCAATGAAAACTGGTAAAGAACTCAAACCCGGTACCGTGATCCGTATCGACAACGATCCTTGGCTGGTTCAGAAAGCTGAATTCACCAAATCGGGCCGTAACAGCGCGATCATGAAGACCAAGCTGAAGAACCTGCTGACCGGTTACAAGACCGAAACCGTTTACGGTGCGGACGACAAGCTGGACGACGTGATCCTGGATCGCAAAGAAGCGACCCTGTCCTTCATCAGCGGTGACTCCTACACGTTCATGGACACCACCGACTACACCATGTACGAGCTGAACGCCGAAGACATCGAAAGCGTTCTGCCATTCGTGGAAGAAGGCATGACCGACGTTTGCGAAGCCGTATTCTTCGAAGGCCGTCTGGTTTCCGTAGAGCTGCCGACCACCATCGTGCGTCAGGTTGACTACACCGAAGGTTCCGCTCGCGGCGACACTTCCGGCAAGGTGATGAAGCCTGCCAAACTGAAGAACGGTACCGAGCTGTCGGTTGCTGACTTCATCGAAATCGGCGACATGATCGAGATCGATACCCGCGAAGGCGGTTCCTACAAAGGTCGTGCCAAATAAGCACTGCTTTTTGCGGAAAGAAAAAGCCCGACCATTGAGTCGGGCTTTTTTATGCCTGATGAAAATTACTTCTTCAGGTGCTGTTTCAGTTCTTCCGAGGCCTGCAGCATCGCCGAACGTACCGCCGGCACCTGGCTGACCACGTTGAGCAAACCGTAGTCGTGGATCATGCCGTTGTAGCGCACCGAGGTTACCGGCACGCCGGCTTCGTCGAGTTTGCGGGCGTAGGCTTCACCTTCGTCACGCAGCACGTCGGCCCCGGCGGTCTGCACCAGCGCTGGCGGCAGACCTTTCAATTGCGCGGTTGTGGCCCGCAGCGGCGAGGCGTAGATCTCGTTCCGCTGGTTGGCGTCGGTGGTGTAGTTGTTCCAGAACCACTTCATCATATTGCGGGTGAGGAAGTGCCCCTCGGCGTACTGGTTATACGAACCGGTGTCGAAATTGGCATCGGTCACCGGCCACAGCAGCACCTGGAATTTGATCGCCGGGGTGCCTTTGTCTTTGGCCATCAAGGCGACGACTGCCGCCATGTTGCCGCCAACGCTGTTGCCCGCCACCGCCAGACGCTTGCCGTCGACGTTGATCTCTTTGCCGTGTTCGGCCACCCATTTGGTCGCGGCGTAAGCCTGGTTGATCGCCACCGGGTAATGCGCTTCCGGCGAAGGGGTGTAATTGACGAACACCGCCGCCGCACCCGAGCCGACCACCAGATCCCGCACTAGACGTTCGTGGGTCGGGAAATCCCCCAGCACCCAGCCGCCGCCGTGGAAGAACATGAACACCGGCAGCTCGCCCTTGACCCCGGCCGGCCGGACGATGGTCAGGCTCAACGGTTGGCCATCGACCTGGATGGTCTTCTCGCTGACGTCCGCTTTGGGCAGCGTCAGTTTGACCCCGGACTGCGCGCCGGTCAGAACGGCGCGGGCATCCTTGGGCGTCATCTGTTCCATCGGTTTGCCGGTGCCGGCATTCAGCACATCGAGAAACGCCTGGGTGTTGTGTTCAACCTCCCCGGCAAATGCGCTGTGGATGGACAGGGCGAGAAGGGTACCGGTCAAGACTTTGCTGAAAGTGTTCATGTTCATTTCCTGTACGGGCCTGGGTGTCAGTGATTACACGGTGACGTGCAGACGCACATCGACGTTGCCGCGAGTGGCGTTGGAGTACGGGCAGACCTGGTGGGCAGCGTCGACCAGGCTTTGTGCGTCCGCCTGTTCCAGGCCCGCCAGGCTGATGTGCAGGTCGATGTCCAGACCGAAACCGCCAGTAATCTGGCCGATGCCGACGTGAGCGGTGATCGAAGCGTCGTCCGGGATTTTGCGTTTGGTCTGGCTGGCGACGAATTTCAGGGCGCCGATGAAGCAGGCCGAGTAGCCGGCAGCGAACAGTTGTTCAGGGTTGGTAGCCGCGCCGCCGGCACCGCCGAGTTCTTTCGGAGTGGCGAGTTTGACGTCGAGGATGTTGTCGCTGGAGATCGCACGACCGTCACGGCCGCCGGTGGAGGTTGCGATTGCGGTGTAGAGAGTTTGCATGGTGTGAGCCTCATTAAGTGTGGTTTGTTGCGCTAATTGTTTGCGCGCTAACTAGGTGCGAAGTAAATGTACTTCGCTAATATTTAGCGCGCAAGATAAATTTTTCAAGAACTCGCGAATCGGCACTTGTATCAGGCAGAGCTGTGATCTCAAGCTTTTGATATGGAAGGTTTTTTTAATGTAAAACGAGAAGAAAAAATTTTTCGGCGATCAGCGGGGAAGGTGCAATTCGCCCGCAGGCGCAAGGCTGCGCCCACAGGGAAGGGGGGAGTGTTAAGCGAGGCTGTCCTGCAAATGACCGCGCAAGGCCTGCAACTCAGCTTGCAGATTTTGCAGACGTTCCAGGGTGAAGCCACTGGCCCCCAGGATGCACTGTGGAACGGTTCGAGCCTTGTCTTTCAAGGCGCGGCCCTGTGCGGTCAATTCGACGATCACCACACGCTCATCCTCACGGCTGCGGGTTCGGCTGAGCAAACCTTCACCTTCCAGGCGCTTGAGCAGCGGGGTCAGCGAGCCCGGATCGGTCAGCAGACGCGTGCTGATTTCTCCGACGGTCAAACCATCCTTCTCCCACAGCACCATCATCGCCAGGTATTGCGGATACGTCAGGCCAAGCGCTTGCAACAGCGGCTTGTAGACCTTGGTCATCATCAGCGAAGTGGAATGCAGGGCGAAGCAGGCCTGATTGTCGAGCAGCAGGTCTTCGCAGTGATCGGTGGTGTCGCGGGTGGTGGTCATGTCGGTGCCTTGAACGGTGATGCAGATGAATCTAGCGCTCGAATCTTTAATGCGCCAGACAATTGTGCCCGGTGGCGAATCGGTCAGTGCCGGCCCAGCTCACGTTGCAGCGCCAGATCCCACGGCGGCACGGGGCTGAAGCGGGTCTTGAGGTATTCCAGCAGCAGGCGGCTGCGGGAGCTGGCCTGTTGCTCCAGCCGCAGCGCATAGATGCCGGTGCTCTCCGGTTTTGGCAGGCCGTTTTCACAGAACAGCGGCAACAACTCGCCACGCAACAGGTATTCGCTGGCCAGCCAGGTCGGCAGATGCGCGATCCCGAGTCCCGCAAGTGCACCGCAAACCAGCGCCTCAGCGTTGTTGGCGCTCATGCGCACCCGCGCCGGGCGGCGCAATTGCATCTGCCCGTCCTGTTCGAAGCGCCAGGCGAAGGGCGGGGCAAGGCCGTCCCAATCGAGGCCGTCATGTTCACCCAGTTGTGCCGGCTCGCTCGGCACGCCCCGACGCTTGAGATAGTCAGGGCTGGCGCAGGCGATGCGCACCATGCTCGCCAACGGTGTGGCCACCAACCGGGTGTCAGCCATTTGCCCGGCGCGCAACACCAGATCGACCTTGCCCAGGTTCGAACCGTCCATATCGACGAAGCTGTCGATCAGATGCAGTTGCACATCGAGGCCCGGATACAGCACCAGAAAATCGGCAATCACTGGCGCCAGATGCCGACGCCCGAAGGCTGCCGGCGCATCGACCCGAATCAGACCTTCCGGCGCACTGCTCAGGGACACCGCTTCAGCCCGGGCCAGTTGCAGTTCGGCAACGATCCGTCGCGCCCGTTCGGCAAACGCCAGACCGGCCGGCGTGGCGCGAACCGCGTGAGTGCTGCGGATGAATAACTGGCTGCCGACCGCGCTTTCCAGACTGTCGATACGCCGAGCAACGGCGGAGGGCGTCAGCGGATGTCGGCGTGAGGCGGCGGAGAAACTGCCGCTCTCCAGCACATCGAGAAACAGCCCCAGTTGTTCGGTCAATTGATTGGGATTCATAAGTCAGCTCAGTGCCTATGCGAATTTGGCACAGCCATTGTGCGTTGCTGTGCGTTTCCGTGCCAGCGCCGACTGCGTAGGATGAGTCGCCTGACGTATGAGGAATTACGCTGTGATCGAGTTTTTGCTGTACCTGTTGTTTGGCGCCGTCCTTGGCACTTTGGGTGGGATCTTCGGCATCGGCGGAGGCTTGATTGCCATTCCGCTGCTGGGCGTGTGGTTCGGGCTCGATCAGCAGATCGCCCAAGGCACGGCGCTGGTGATGGTGGTACCGAACGTGATGCTGGCGTTGTGGCGTTATCACCAGCGCAATCGCATCGAACTCCGCCATGCGTTGCCGCTGGCAGTGATGGGATTCTGTTTCGCGTGGATCGGCTCGATCTGGGCCGTGGGCATCGACGCGCAAACCATGCGCATCGGGTTTGTCGCGTTCCTCGTGGCGTTGTCGGCCTACAACCTGGTGCGCATGTTCGGCGCCCGCCCGGCGGCGACTTCCGAGATGCGTTATTCGTGGCCGTGGCTGGGCGTGCTCGGCGCGGCGTCGGGCACCATGGGCGGCTTGTTCGGTGTCGGTGGGGCGGTGGTGGCGACGCCGGTGCTGACCAGCCTGTTCGGCACTACTCAAGTGGTCGCTCAGGGTCTGTCGCTGGCGCTGGCATTGCCGAGCACCGGCGTCACGCTGGTGACGTACGCGGTGCACCACGAAGTGGACTGGATGATCGGCCTGCCGCTGGCCATCGGCGGTCTGGCCAGTATCAGTTGGGGCGTGAAAGTGGCCCACGCGATGCCGGAAAAACTCCTGCGCGGGCTGTTCTGCGGGTTCCTGGTGCTGTGCGCGGTGATGCTCGCCTTTAAAGTTTGAAGCCTTCGACGATGTGCTCGGCCAGGCATTCGGTGATCGGCGAGGGATTGTTGAGGTTGCGGATCAGCATGATGCTGGCCTCGGGCAACAGCGGCAGATCCTCGGCGGCCCCGAGAATCCGCAGGTCCGGGGTGATCAGGCTTTCCAGTTGCGCGGTGATCGCCAGACCCGCGCTCACCACCGCCATCAACGCCGACAGGCTGGTGCTGTTGTAGGCAATCCGGTACTCGCGGCCCATTGCGTCCAGCGCATTGCACGCCCACAGGCGGCAGAAGCAATCACTGTTGAACATCGCCAGCGGCAACGGCGTTTGTTCGTGGGCGCTGAAATTCTGCGCCTCGGCCCAGACGAAACGCTCCTTGCGCAGCAACTGGCCAATCTCGTTGCCCGGCTCGCGGGTGACGATCGACAGATCCAGGTCCGTGCGCTGCAGCAACTGTTTGGTCGACTCGCAGTGCACTTCGATCTGGATCAGCGGATAGAACTGGGCGAAGCGCGACAGGATTCCCGGCAGAAACCGCATCACGTAATCGTCCGGCGTGCCGATCCGCACCGTGCCGACCATGTGTGGCTCGCGCAGGGTGTTGAAGACTTCGCTGTGCAATTTCAGGATGCGCCGCGCGTAGCCAAGCAACACCTGGCCTTCGGCGGTCAGGCGCACCTGACGCCCGTCGCGTTCGAATAACTGGCGCTGCAACACGTCTTCTTCCAGACGCTTCATCTGCATGCTCACCGCCGATTGGGTGCGGTTGACCATTTCGCCGGCACGGGTAAAACCGCCCTGATCGGCAATCGCGACAAAGGTGCGCAGAACATCGGTATCGATACTCGGGTACGCCGACAATTGATGAATCTCCGTGATGCATGCCATCAGAAACATTCGTTGGATTGATCGTAGCGCCGGCGCGAGACTTGAGCCATCCCTAAAGGAGGGCAACACGATGAAAGGTCAAAAACTGTATGTGAGCGATGAAAGAGTGCCGGTCCATCTGATTTCCGATCTGCTGCACAAGTTTAGCCGCTGGTACGAACTTCACCGCGAACGCGAGTTGCTTGCCAGTCTGAGCGACGAAGCGTTGAAGGACATCGGGGTCAGCCGTGCCGACGTCGAACATGAATCGGTGCGGCCGTTCTGGGACGATCCGATGCATAAATGATGAGGCCATCGCTACACAAACCCCTTTGTAGTGAGGTAGGTTGCGAGCAGACATGGAGGTACACATGCCCGCGACATTGTCCTTTTCCCTTAAACAGGCTCGACGTCTGGCACTGGCTGCCCAAGGGTTTCACGGGCGCCAGCCGCCGGCTGTCAAGGCGATGCACGTCAACCGGCTGATCGAACGTCTCGGCCTGTTGCAGATCGACTCCGTCAACGCCGTGGTGCGCTCGCACTACCTGCCGCTGTTCTCCCGTCTCGGTTCCTATTCTGCTGACTTGCTCGACCAGGCTGCCTGGAGTTCGGGGCGACGTCGTTCGCTGTTCGAATACTGGGGCCATGAGGCGTCATTGCTGCCGTTGTCGATGTACCCGTTGATGGGCTGGCGGATGCAGCGGGCCAAGCGCGGTGAAGACATCTATCAGCAACTGGCGCGGTTCGGTCGCGAGCAACAGGACACCATTCGCCGGGTGCTGGCGTCGGTCGAGGAGCAGGGCGCATTGGGCGCTGGCAGTCTGTCGACCCGCGAGGAAAAGGCCGGGCCGTGGTGGGACTGGAGTGCGGAAAAGCACGCGCTGGAATGGTTGTTCGCCGCTGGCGAAGTCACCGTGGCCGGACGCCGTGGTTTCGAGCGTTTGTATGATTTGCCCGAGCGGGTGATTCCGGCTTCCGTGCTGCAACAGCCATTGCCCGACGAGGCCGAGGCCCAGCGCGGTTTGCTGCTGCATGCAGCGCAGGCGCTGGGTGTCGGCACGGAAAAGGACCTGCGTGATTACTTCCGCCTGAATCCTTCCGATGCCCGCCCGCGTCTGGCCGAACTGGTCGAGGACGGGCAGCTGCTGACCTGCGAAGTCGCCGGTTGGCGCCAGATCGCTTATTGCCTGCCCGAGCCGAAAATTCCGCGCAAGGTCGAGGCCAGTGCATTGCTGTCGCCGTTCGATTCACTGATCTGGGAGCGCAGCCGAACCGAGCGGCTGTTCGATTTCCGCTATCGGCTGGAGATTTATACGCCGCAGGACAAGCGGGTCTACGGCTATTACGTGCTGCCGTTCCTGCACAACGAACGGATTGTCGCGCGAGTTGACCTGCGCGCCGAACGGGCGGCGGGGCGCTTGGCAGTGCATGCGGTCCACGAGGAAGAAACCGGACTGGATGACGCGGGGATGCTGGCGCTGGCGCTGAACTTGCGGCGTATGGCGGACTGGTTGGGGCTTGAGCAGGTGCAGCTCAATTGTCTGCGGGAAAGTGCAGGGAGGTTGCGGATGGCGCTGGCTCAAATTGACTGAGCCAGCGCCCTCGCGATCTAGCGTTTGACCTGTTTCAGTGTCTCGGCGATCAAGAACGCCAGTTCCAGCGACTGATCGGCATTCATCCGTGGGTCGCAGTGGGTGTGATAGCGATCCGACAAGCCATCTTCAGTGATCGGCCGCGCGCCACCGATGCATTCGGTGACGTTCTGCCCGGTCATTTCGATGTGGATGCCGCCGGCGTAGCTGCCTTCCGCTTCGTGAACCTGGAAGAACTGCTTCACCTCGCCAAGGATCTGCGCGAAGTCGCGGGTCTTGTAGCCGCTGCTGGCCTTGATGGTGTTGCCGTGCATCGGGTCGGAGCTCCACAGCACCTGCTTGCCTTCGCGCTGCACCGCACGGATCAGCGCCGGCAGGTGATCGCCGACCTTGTTCGCACCCATCCGCGCGATCAGGTTCAGACGACCCGGATCGTTGTCCGGGTTGAGCACGTCGATCAGGCGGATCAGGTCGTCGGGGTTCATGCTCGGGCCGACCTTCACCCCGATCGGGTTGTTCACCCCGCGCAGGAACTCGACGTGGGCGCCGTCGAGCTGACGGGTGCGGTCGCCGATCCACAGCATGTGCGCCGAGCAATCGTAGTAATCGTTGGTCAGGCTGTCGCGGCGTACGAAGGCTTCCTCGTAGTTCAGCAGCAGCGCTTCGTGGGCGGTGAAAAAGCTGGTTTCGCGCAGTTGCGGCGAGCTGTCCATGCCGCAGGCGCGCATGAACGCCAGGGTTTCATCGATGCGGTCGGCGAGGTGGCTGTACTTCTCGGCCAGCGCCGAGTTGGCGATGAAGTCCAGATTCCACTTGTGCACCTGATGCAGGTCGGCAAAACCGCCCTGGGCGAAGGCGCGCAGCAGGTTGAGGGTGGCGGTGGACTGGTGATAGGACTGCAGCAGACGCTCCGGATCCGGTACGCGGCTGGCCGAGTCGAAACCGATGCCGTTGACGATGTCGCCCCGGTAGGCCGGCAGGGTCACGCCGTCGATGGTCTCGTCATTGGCCGAGCGCGGCTTGGCGAACTGGCCGGCCATGCGCCCGACCTTGACCACCGGGCAACCGGCGGCGAAGGTCATGACGATCGCCATTTGCAGCAACACTTTAAAGGTGTCGCGAATCTTCGCGGCAGAGAACTCGGCGAAGCTTTCGGCGCAGTCGCCGCCCTGCAGCAGGAACGCCCGGCCCTGGGTGACTTCGGCAAACTGACGGCGCAGCTCGCGCGCTTCGCCGGCAAACACCAGCGGCGGGTAGCTGGCCAGCGTCTGCTCGACCTGGCGCAGATGCGCGGCGTCGGGGTATTGGGGTTGTTGCTGGATCGGCAGGGCGCGCCAGCTGTCAGGGCTCCAGGGTTGGCTCATCACGGTCTCTAAGGTTCTACGCACGGACGGCCATGTTAGCAGCAATTAGTGCGTGACCTGCTCCCGCCGCTTCGCCGACAATCGCCGCTTTGCCACGGCACCACAGCGGTGCCATCGCGTCACCGCGCCCGGTGACCACCAGGAGACGAAATGACTGAGGAGCGCGTCGAGCTGTTGCTCGCCGAGGTACAGGATGAGTTCGGCGTGATTCGCGTGCTGGAAGTGGCCGACTACCGCTTTCTGGAGTTCGGCGATGCGATCGAGCAAAGCTGCGTGTTTACTGCCGATCCGAGCTGGCTGGAGTACGACTACACCCGGGCGATGCTGATCGGCGCGCTATGCCACGAGCAACCGGAGAGCGCACTGTTTCTCGGCTTGGGCGCAGGAACGCTGACCCAGGCCTGCCTCAAGTTCCTGCCGCTGGAAGATGTCGAAGCCATCGAACTGCGCCCGGATGTGCCGCGTCTGGCTATCGAATACCTCGGGCTGGATGACGATCCGCGGCTGTACATCCGCGTCGGCGATGCCCTCGAACTGCTGCCAACCGCTGAACCTGCGGATCTGATCTTCGTCGACCTGTACACCGATGTCGGCCCCGGCGCCGGGCACCTCGCGTGGAATTTCCTCGGTGACTGTCAGAAGCGTCTGAATCCCGGTGGCTGGCTGGTGATCAACCAATGGGCCACCGATGACGGCAAACCCTTGGGCGCGGCGCTGCTGCGCGGGCTCTATCACCGGCATTACTGGGAACTGCCGGTGAAAGAGGGCAACGTGATTCTGATCGTGCCGGCAGATCTTGATCAGGTGCTGGACATGCAGGCGCTGACCGCCCGGGCTGAAGCGCTGGCGCCGAAACTGGGCTACTCGTTGCAGACGTTGATCAACTGCATCCGTCCGGCGACCTGATCTTCAAAGGCCTTTGAAAACGCCAGGCCTGCGCTCCACCAGCGAGCGCACACCTTCCTTGGCGTCTTCAGTGGCCAGCAACTTCTTCACCAGTGGCGGCAAGCTCTTAGCCGCTGCGGTCTCGCCTTCATAGCGCGCCTGACGCGCCGACATCAGCGTCGCCTGCACGCCAAGCGGTGCCTGCCGGGCGATGCGCTCGGCCAGTTCGATGGCGCGCGGCAGCAGATCCTCGCTGGCCATGACTTCCTGCACCAGGCCCAGACGCAACGCATCGTGGGCATCGAATTCGTCACCGGTCAGCAACCAGCGCATCGCATTGCCCCAGCCGGCGATCTGATGAAAGCGCAATGTCGCACCGCCGAACGGAAAGATCCCGCGTTGTACTTCCATCTGCGCGAAACGAGTGTTGCTGGCGCACAGGTTGATGTCGGCAGCGAGCATCAGTTCGATACCGATGGTCAGGCAATAACCCTGCGCGGCAACAATCACCGGTTTGCTGACCCGTGGCCCGACGAACACGCCCCAGGGATCGCAACCACCGGGCGGTACCTGCCAGCCTTGGGCGAGGGCGGAACTGGCGTTAACCAGATCGAGCCCTGCGGTGAAATGCTCGCCATGCCCGAACACCACCGCCACCCGTGCGTCACTGTCGGCCTCGAATTCGCCGTAGGCCAGGGCCAGGTCGTTGAGCAGGTCGAGGTCGAAGGCATTGCGCTTGGCGGCGCGGTCCAGACCGATCAAATGCACGTGACCGTGGCGCGCACGGCTCACGCGGCCGGGGCAGGGCTGATTCATGGGTGTTTCCTCGCAGGGGAAGAAAGGGTGCAGCGACCAGATGCCGCACGTCGGTGAATCGTTTAAGCGCCATCGCCCGCAGGGCCGGGGTCTCTGAAAAATAGACCTTTGCCCGATTATCCGCAAAACCCCGTTACACAGCGGTGACAACTGTATTTCACCGATAAAAAAAGCTCCCTTTTTGGGCAAATTCCGGTATAGTGCGCGCCGGCCTTTAACCGGGCCGCGTTTAGGTAGCGCAATTCCCCGAAGTCAGCTTCGGCTGCACGTCCGCACTGCGGGCTCTTCCTTGACGATTCTTTTTCATTCATTCGTTTTCGCAAATCCCCGCCGACAAAGCTGCCAGGGCGACTCTTGAGTCTCAACACGGCATGTGCAGCTTTGGAGCATGGGTCTTTGCGGATGCACTTAGAGGCAGACCCATGACCCAGGAAATCGGCGGCTTCGCCGCTCTTGAACTTCATCCCAATATTGTCGCTGCAGTAGTCGCTACCGGCTATGAAGAGCCTTCGGCCATTCAGCAGCAGTCGATCCCGATCATCCTCGCCGGTCACGATATGATTGGTCAGGCGCAAACCGGTACCGGTAAAACCGCTGCCTTTGCCCTGCCTATCCTGCACCGCATTGATCCGTCCAAGCGCGAGCCGCAAGCTCTGATCCTGGCCCCAACTCGTGAGTTGGCGCTGCAAGTTGCAACCGCTTTCGAAACCTACGCCAAGCAAATGCCGGGCGTGACTGTTGTGGCTGTCTACGGCGGCGCGCCGATGGGCCCACAATTGAAAGCAATCCGTAATGGCGCACAGATCGTTGTCGCCACTCCGGGCCGTCTGTGCGACCACCTGCGTCGCGACGAAAAAGTACTGCAGACCGTGAACCACCTGGTTCTCGACGAAGCAGACGAAATGCTCAAACTGGGCTTCATGGACGACCTCGAAGTCATCTTCAAGGCCATGCCGGAAACCCGTCAGACCGTATTGTTCTCGGCGACCCTGCCGCAATCGATCCGTGCCATCGCCGAGCGTCACCTGCGCGATCCAAAGCACGTGAAGATCCAGAGCAAGACCCAGACCGTTACCGCGATCGAACAGGCTCACCTGTTGGTTCACGCTGACCAGAAGACTTCTGCCGTTCTCAGCTTGCTGGAAGTGGAAGATTTCGACGCTCTGATCATGTTCGTGCGCACCAAGCAAGCGACCCTGGATCTGGCCAGCGCCCTCGACGCCAAAGGCTACAAAGCCGCAGCGTTGAACGGCGACATCGCCCAGAACCAGCGTGAGCGCGTCATCGACTCGCTGAAAGATGGCCGTCTGGACATCGTTGTAGCGACCGACGTAGCCGCCCGTGGTCTGGACGTTCCGCGCATCACCCACGTGTTCAACGTGGACATGCCGTACGATCCGGAATCCTACGTGCACCGTATCGGCCGTACCGGCCGTGCCGGTCGCGAAGGCCGCGCGCTGCTGCTGGTGACTCCGCGTGAGCGCCGCATGCTGCAGGTAATCGAGCGTGTGACCGGTCAGAAAGTTGCCGAAGTGCGTCTGCCGGACGCCCAGGCCGTTCTCGATGCCCGCATCAAGAAACTGACCAACAGCCTGTCGCCGCTGGTGGCTGACGCCGAATCGACTCACGGTGATCTGCTGGATCGCCTGACCGCCGACATCGGTTGCACCCCACGTGCCCTGGCTGCCGCACTGCTGCGCAAGGCCACCAATGGTCAGGCGCTGAACCTGGCAGCGATCGAGAAGGAACGTCCACTGGTGCCGAACAGCGCGCCACGTGGCGACCGTCCTGAGCGTTCCGGTGATCGTCCGGACCGTGGTGACCGCGAGCGTCGTGCTCCGATGCCATTGGGCGAAGGCCGTGCCCGTTGCCGTACCGCGCTGGGCGCGCGTGACGGTATCGCCGCAAAAAACCTGCTGGGCGCCATCCTCAACGAAGGTGGTCTGGCACGTGAAGCCATCGGTCGCATCCAGGTGCGTGACAGCTTCAGCCTCGTCGAGCTGCCGGAAGATGGTCTGGACAAACTCCTGACCAAGCTGAAGGACACTCGCGTTGCCGGCAAGCAGTTGAAGCTGCGTCGCTACCGCGAAGATTGATCCGCCTCTGGGCTGATTGATCGAACATAAAAAATCCCCGACTGGTTCGGGGATTTTTTTTGCCTGCGATTTAGGCATCAGCCGAAGCGGTAGATGTCCATGCCCAGTGCGCCCATGGTGAAGCCTTGATGGGCGATGCTGAATTCACCGCCAGCGCCGCGGGCAAAGTACAGCGGCAACAGGTGCTCGTCACTTGGATGGCTGCGCACGGCGTTCGGTGCCTGCTGGCGGTAATCGTGCAGGGCGGCTTCGTCGTTGGTGGCCAGCTTGTCGACTATCCAGTCGCGGAAATCCCGGGCCCACGGCTCGACGCTTTCCGGGCCGGCGTGCCAGTCCAGCTCCCGCAGGTTGTGAGTGATGCTGCCGGAGCCGATCAACAGAATGCCTTGATCGCGCAGACTGGCCAGCGCCTGACCGACGCGGTTCTGCAAGGCCGGGCCGCCACGGCTGGGCAGGGAAACCTGAACCACCGGGATATCGGCCTGCGGGTACATCAGCGACAGCGGAACCCACACGCCGTGATCGAACGGTCGTTGCGGGTCGAGACGCGCCGGCAGGTTGTTGGCGGTCAGCAGGTCGGCAACCTCGCGGGCCAGTTGCGGATTGCCCGGTGCCGGGTACTGCACTTCAAACAGCGCGCGAGGGAAACCACCGAAGTCGTGCCAGGTTTCCGGTTGCGGATGGCTGCTGACCAGTAGCTCATGGCTTTCCCAATGAGCGGAAACGATGACGATGGCTTTCGGGCGTGGCAGTTCGGCCGCCAGCCGCGCCAGGGCCGGGCCGCTGGCGCCGGGCTCCAGCGCCAGCATGGGCGAGCCGTGAGAGATAAACAGGCTGGGAAACATGGAAGGGTTCCTGAGCGTTAAGATGGCTCATCTTCAGTCAGTTCATTGATCTAATTCCAATATAAGTTTTAACGCCTTTTGATCGAATTCTTAGGAGGATGCATGCAGCCGGAGTTTTGGCACAAGAAGTGGGAATCGAACCAGATCGGCTTTCACCAGCCTGAGGTGAACCCGTATTTGCAGCGGCACTGGCCCGATCTGGCCATCCCGCCGCAGGCGCGTGTGTTGGTGCCGTTGTGCGGTAAAAGTCTGGATCTGCTGTGGCTTGCCGGCTGTGGTCACCAGGTGCTCGGTGTCGAGCTGTCGGAGAAGGCTGTGGAAGACTTCTTTCTTGAGCAGCAATTGCAGCCGCAGGTGATCGAGCAGGGCGACTTCAAGGTTTATCGCGCTGGCGCTATCGAGTTGTGGTGCGGGGATTTCTTTTCGCTGACGGCGGCTGATGTGGCCGGTTGCACCGCGCTGTATGACCGGGCGGCAGTGATTGCCTTGCCGCCAGCGATGCGCGAGCGTTATGCGGCGCACTTGCAGGGTCTTTTGCCGACATGCCGAGGCCTGTTGGTGACGCTGGATTATGACCAGTCGCAGATGCCCGGGCCGCCATTTTCCGTAGACGATGCCGAAGTGCAGCGTTTGCTGGGCAGTACCTGGCGCGTCGAGATGCTGGAAGAGCAGGATGTACTCGGTGACAGCTGGAAGTTCGTACAGGCCGGCGTTACGCGGCTGGAGGAACGGGTTTACCGGATTTCCGGACAGTAATCGACAGGCAAAAAAAGGCCCGCATCACTGCGGGCCTTTTGGTTGGTGCGCCGGTTTGATCAACCGCGACGACGCAGGGCGTCGATACGCTCTTCCAGCGGCGGGTGGCTCATGAACATGCGGGCGAAGCCCTGCTTGATGCCACCGTTGATGCCGAAGGCGTTCAGGGTGTCAGGCATGTGCACCGGCAGGCCCTGTTCGGCGCGCAGACGTTGCAATGCGTTGATCATCGCGCCCGTACCGGCCAGGCGTGCACCGGCATCGTCGGCACGGAACTCACGTTTACGCGAGAACCACATCACGATCGCGCTGGCCAGAATGCCCAGCACCAGTTCGGCGAAAATGGTCGCGATGTAGTAGGCCATGCCCTGGCCTTCTTCGTTCTTGAAGATCACCTTGTCGACAAAGTTGCCGATAATCCGTGCAAAGAACATCACGAAGGTGTTCACCACGCCCTGGATCAACGCCAGGGTGACCATGTCGCCGTTGGCCACGTGACCGATCTCGTGGGCCAGCACGGCCCGCACTTCATCTTCCTTGAAACGTTCGAGCAAGCCCTGGCTGACCGCGACCAGTGCGTCGTTCTTGTTCCAGCCGGTAGCGAAGGCGTTCGCTTCGTAGGCCGGGAAAATCCCGACTTCGGGCATCTTGATCCCGGCTTCCCGGGACAGTTGCTCGACGGTTTGCAGCAGCCATTGCTCGTGGCGGGTGCGTGGCTGGGTAATGATCTGGGTGCTGGTGCTCATCTTCGCCATCCACTTGGAGATGAACAGCGAGAACAGGGAGCCGGCGAAACCAAAGACTGCACAGAAGACCAGCAGCTGACTGAGGTTGAGATCAACCCCGTTGGCCGCCATGAACCCGTTGAAGCCGAAAAGGCTCAGGGTGATGCTGGCTATCAGCACGACCGCCAGGTTAGTGGCCAAAAACAGCAGGATGCGCATCATGGTTGTAGAAATCTCCTCAAGCTAAAGATGTAGCGTACTGCGGGGTATATAAGGTGCTGCACCTGGCGATTCAACCGAGTGACTATTTCAAACTGTGTCCTACACCGGATTCGTCGGGCATGGGACATTTCCCACCGCCGAATCCGCTATGGATGACAGGCACGCGGCACCCGGTCTCATTGCGTCAGGCACGCATGATTTGTATGAGTCGAAAGTGTAGAAGGTGCTGGAGGAGGGGCGGAGCAGAAGTGTTGCTGAATCAGACAGTGCGCAACGTTCGGGCCGTTGCGCACTGAGCGCCGGTTACTGGCGGTAGGACTTGAGGAAGTTGCCGATGCGACCGATGGCCATGTCCAGGTCATCGACCCGTGGCAGCGTGACCACGCGGAAGTGGTCAGGCCAAGGCCAGTTGAACGCCGTGCCTTGCACCACCAGCAGCTTCTCGGAGAGCAGCAGGTCGAGCACGAATTTCTCGTCGTTGTGGATCGGGCAGACTTTCGGGTCGATTTTCGGGAACGCGTACAGCGCGCCCATCGGCTTCACGCAGCTCACGCCGGGAATGTCGTTGAGCAGTTCCCAGGTGCGGTTGCGCTGTTCCAGCAGGCGACCTTGCGGCAGCACCAGATCATTGATGCTCTGATAGCCACCCAGAGCGGTCTGGATCGCATGCTGGCTCGGCACGTTGGCGCACAGGCGCATGTTGGCCAGCATGTCGATGCCTTCGATGTAGCTGTGAGCGTTGTGTTTCGGCCCGGAAATGGCGATCCAGCCGGAACGGAAACCGGCCACGCGATACGATTTGGACAGACCGTTGAAGGTCAGGCACAGCAGATCCGGGGCCAGCGAAGCGGTGCAGATGTGCACGGCGTCGTCGTAGAGGATCTTGTCGTAGATCTCGTCGGAGAACACCACCAGGTTGTGCTGACGGGCCAGTTCCAGCATGCCCAGCAGTACTTCCTTCGAATACACCGCGCCGGTCGGGTTGTTCGGGTTGATGATCACCATCGCCTTGGTGTTCGGGGTGATCTTGGCCTTGATGTCGGCCAGGTCCGGGAACCAGTCGGCGCCCTCATCGCACAGGTAATGCACCGCGTTACCGCCGGCCAGGCTCACGGCTGCGGTCCACAGCGGGTAGTCCGGCGCCGGCACCAGTACTTCGTCGCCGTTGTTGAGCAGCGCCTGCAGCGACATCACGATCAGCTCGGACACGCCGTTGCCCAGGTAGATGTCTTCGATGCCGACACCTTCGACCTGCTTCTGTTGGTAGTACTGCATCACCGCCTTGCGCGCGCTGAACAGGCCTTTGGAATCGCTGTAGCCCTGGGCGGTCGGCAGGTTGCGGATCACATCCTGGAGAATTTCGTCCGGCGCTTCGAAACCAAAGGGCGCCGGGTTGCCGATGTTCAGCTTGAGGATGCGGTGGCCTTCCTCTTCCAGGCGTTTGGCGTGCTTGAGCACCGGGCCGCGAATGTCGTAGCAGACGTTGGCGAGCTTGTTCGATTTGCTGAACTGCATGGCGATGTGATCCCGAAAATGAACGATCCAGGCGGCGGGTGGACAACCGTGCTGGGAATCCTGCGTCTTCACACAGGCAAGTGTCTCGAGCGGCGGTTTCCAACAATCCGTTTGAATGCGCAGGAACCCGCTGCCAGACTGGCGTGTGACGAGGCGCAATCATACGTGCCGCCCGATCCGTGGAAAAGGTACAGATCGGGCTTTTTCAGCCGCTGAGGTGTGATGATGGAAAAGATTGAAAAGACCCTGGAAGAATGGCGGGCGATGCTCGACCCCGAGCAATACAACGTGTGCCGTCTCAGTGCTACCGAGCGACCGTTCTCCGGTAAATACAACGCTACCAAGACTGACGGTATCTATCACTGCGTCTGCTGCAGCGAGCCGTTGTTCGATTCCAAGACCAAATTCGATTCCGGTTGCGGCTGGCCAAGCTTCTACGCGCCGATCGGCGAGAGCGCCATGACCGAAATCCGTGACACCAGCCACGGCATGATCCGCACCGAAGTGAAATGCGCCAAGTGCGATGCGCACCTGGGCCACGTATTCCCTGACGGTCCGCCGCCGACCGGCCTGCGTTACTGCATCAACTCGGTGTGCCTGGACCTGGTGCCGCGCGAGTAACCGATACGGGCGATCCACGGGTCGCCTTTCGAATAATTAAATTGCACACAATTCAATTGCTCGCTATTTTTGCCGTCTACCCATTTTTCAAGAGTGCGCACCATGAGCGATAACCTGCTGAACATTCCGTGCACCACCATCAAAGGCGAGCAAAAGACCCTCGCCGATTTCGCCGGCAAAGCTGTGCTGGTGGTCAATACCGCCAGCAAATGCGGTTTCACACCGCAGTACAAAGGCCTTGAGCAACTGTGGCAGACCTACAAGGATCAGGGCCTGGTGGTGCTGGGCTTCCCCTGCAATCAGTTCGGCAAGCAGGAGCCGGGCAACGAGGGCGCGATCAGCGAGTTCTGCGAGCTGAACTACGGTGTCAGCTTCCCGCTGTTCAAGAAGATCGAAGTCAACGGTAACGGCGCCCATCCGCTGTTCGTGCAGTTGAAGAAACGCGCGCCAGGCGTGCTGGGCTCCCAGGGCATCAAGTGGAATTTCACCAAGTTCCTGATCGGCAAGGACGGCCAGTTGGTCAAGCGCTTCGCCCCGGCCACCAAGCCGCAGGATCTGAGCCGCGAGATCGAAGCCCTGCTCAAATGAACAGCCTGTCCGCCGATTCGCTGAAGCTCGACAGTCAGCTGTGCTTCAAGTTGTATGCCGCATCGCGGGCGGTGATCCGTGCCTACAAACCGATGCTCGATCAGCTTGGCCTGACCTATCCGCAATACCTGGCGATGCTGGTGTTGTGGGAATGGCAGCAAACCGCGCCGGACCAACCGACGGTCAAGGCGCTGGGTGAACGTCTGGCGCTGGATTCCGGCACGCTGACGCCGTTGCTCAAGCGTCTGGAGCAACTGCAACTGGTCCAGCGTCAGCGCTCGGCCCGTGACGAGCGTGAGGTTCATCTGAGCCTCACGCCACAAGGGCTGGCGCTGCGCGAACAGGTTGGGCCGTTGAAGGTGCGGCTGTTGTGCGACAGCGGGGTGGATCTGGACCGGCTCAATGACTTGCGCGACGGTCTCGATCACCTGCTGGGGCAGATCAAAGCACTGTCGTAGTCGGAATCCACTGGTCCAGCAGCGCCGCCAGCTCTTCACGACGGAACGGCTTGGCCAGGTAGTCGCTCATGCCCGCCGCCCGGCAACGTTCGCGCTCCTCGGACATGGCGTTGGCGGTCAGGGCGACAATCGGCAGATGCGGCCAACGTCCGCTCTGGCGGATCTGGCGGCTGGCTTCGTAGCCGTCCATCACCGGCATGTTGCAGTCCATCAGCACCAGATCGAACTCGTCGTGTTCCAGCTGATCCAGCGCTTCCACGCCATGGGCGGCGACTACAACGTCGCAGCCGAGTTTGCCCAACATGCCCTTGGCCACCAACTGGTTGACCGGGTTGTCCTCTACCAACAGCACCCGACCGCGCCGCTGCGACGGCACGCTTTCGAGGCGTGCGCGGTCGATGGTGGTGAGATCCGGCAACAGCGTCCGGCGCAGATTCTGATACAGCGCGTTACGAGCCAGCGGTCGGGCCTGCTGTTGCAACGGGGCGAGGGCGGTGGCTTCTTCACCCGGCATGAAACTGCCGTAAGCAGTCACCAGCAGAATCGGTGCCGTCATCGCCGGACGCAGACCGAACAGGCATTCGGGACAGTCAGTGATGATGACGTCTGGGGACAGGCCGAGCGGCGGGTCGTCGAGGGTTCGTTGTTCGTAGGTCAGCCCCCAGACCGGCAGCAGGCTTTCCAGCAGTTCCGCCAGCCCGCTGACCGCGTTGGTGATCGCCAGCACTTTGCCGTGCAACGGTGGCGGAATCACCGCGCGGGTGTGGCAGGGCAGTGGCAATTCGGCGCAGAACTGACTGCCAAAACCCACTTCGGAACTGATGGTCAGACGCCCTTGCATGGCTTCGCACAGGTTGTAGGTCAATGCCAGGCCCAACCCGGTGCCGCCGTACTGGCGGGTGATGCCGGCACCCGCCTGGGTGAACGGCTGGAAAATCTTCACCTGCGCTTCCTGGGCAATGCCGATGCCGGTGTCGCAGACTTCGATCCGGACGCCGTCCTTCCAGGTGGACAAGCGCACATCGACCCGACCGAAACGGGTGAATTTCAGCGCATTGGACAGAAGGTTGCTGACGATCTGCCTGACCCGGGTCGGATCGCCGAGCACCAGCGCCGGGAAGTACGGATCGATCAGGCAAGTCAGTTCAACGCTCGGCGCTGCGTTCTGCGACAGCAGGTTGGCGGTGTCTTCGATCAGCGAGCCGAGATCGAACGGAATGTGTTCGAGTTCCAGTTGCCCGGCATCGAATTTCGACAGGTCGAGAATATCGTTGAGCAGCTCTACCAGCACTTTGCCCGAGTCGTGGGCTATCGACAGTTGTTGCTGCTGTTCGGCGTTGAGCGGGCCGTCGAGCGACAGGGCGATCATCCCCAGCAGGCCGTTGAGCGGGGTGCGGATCTCGTGGCTCATGTTGGCGAGAAAGGCCGAACGCGCTTCGGCCATGTCCAGTGCGGTACTGCGGGCCACTTCCAGTTCCTGGTTGGACTGGCTGAGCCGCGCGTTGATCGCCTTGAGCTCGGCGGTACGCGCCGACACGATGTCTTCGAGTTGTGCGAGGTAGTCGGTGAGGCGGTTTTCCGCGTTGCGCCGCTGCTGGATTTCTGTGGCGATGTTTTCGAACTGCTGGTTGGCGACCTTGACCAGCACGCCGATCTCGTCGTTGGCGTGCCCGCCCGGACATTCCAGAGTGGTCGGCTCGGCACTGCGCGGGTCGCGGCCGCTGAGTTCACGGATCACCCGCACCAGCGGTTTGGTCAGCATCACGTAGAACAGCGCGAGCAGGATCCCGGTGAGAATCAGGCTGCGGGCGAAACCGTTGAGCAACGTGACCTCGGCCCGGCGCAGGAAACGGCTGCCGAACGCGTAGGTGTCGACTTCCAGGCGCAGGGTGCCGAGGGATTCGTTGGGCAAGTGATCGAGGTAGAGGCGGTCTTCGAACTGGCGTTTGGCGCCGAACAGGAAGTCGCTGATCATCCGGTAACCGCTTTGCAGCTCCGGCCGTTTGACGTTGGCCAGTACCGTCTGATTGTTGTCGGTCAGTTGTGCGGAAATGATCGCCGGCGAGCGCAGCAGGCCCAGGGTCAGCTCCTGCGCCAGTTCGGCATCGATGTTGTAGGCGATGCGTGAGGCCGGGTTATGGCTGATTTCCAGCAAAGACAGGATTTCACGGTTGATGGACGCGTCTTCACTGGCATAATCGATGCCGATTTGCAGCAGGCTGAGCAGCGTGCCCAGAATGAACCCGACCAGCACGGTAAGCCGGGCCTGTTTGTACGACAGCCGGTGGGTGAATTTGATATCCATGGGGTGTTGAACCACTTCCGTTTCCCTTCGCTGCTCAAGCATAGTCGATCATGCACGGATTCCGGGGTTCCCGAAGCGCCTTGTAACAAGGCGCGGGACAGGTTTCGAACGCTGTCTGTCGTCGCTGTACCGCCATCATCACTGTGAACGAGCCCGAGGAGAAGACGTGGATTCCCGATTGAATGCTTTTCTTGAACGCGCCGAGTCGGTTCTGGCGCGAATCGAACCACTGCTGCCGGCTCCACGCCCGGTCATCGACTGGGGCACCTGCCTCGCCGCACGCTGGCAGCGTGACGGTCGCAGCGGTTATCTGCTGCCGCTGGAAGTCAGCCTCGACATGCGCCTGTCGGACCTGATCGGCGTCGACCGGCAGCTGGAGCAACTGGGCCGCAACACTCAGCAATTCCTCGATGGCATGCCGGCCAACCATGCGCTGCTGTGGGGTTCGCGCGGTACCGGTAAATCGTCACTGGTGCGTGCGCTGCTGGCAGAGCATGCCAAGGCCGGTTTGCGCCTGATCGAAATCGAGCGCGATCACCTGGCGGACCTGCCACGGGTGGTGGAGCAGATCGCCAAGCTGCCGCAGCGCTTTGTGCTGTTCTGCGACGACCTGTCGTTCGAATCCGGTGAAGGCGACTACCGCGTATTGAAAAGCGTGCTGGACGGCTCGCTCGAACAGGCGCCGGACAATGTGTTGCTGTACGCCACTTCCAACCGTCGCCATCTGGTGCCGGAAAAGGAAAGCGACAACGAAAACTGGAAGCGCGTCGATGGTGAACTGCATCCGAGCGAGGCGGTTGAAGACAAGATCGCGCTCTCGGATCGCTTCGGCCTGTGGCTGTCGTTCTATCCGTTTACCCAGGAGCATTTCCTCAACGTCGTCGAACACTGGATCGGCCAGTTGGCCGCCAAGGCCGGCCTGAGCTGGGAGCGCGACGAACAACTGGACATTCTCGCCGTGCGCTGGGCAACCGGCCGTGGCAACCGCAACGGACGTTGCGCGTACCAATTCGCCCGTTACTGGGTGGGACTGAAATTGTTGGAGCACAAGGCATGATTGATTTGCAACAGAGCGGCCAGGGCCTCGAAGGCTATGGCATGTTGGCCGCGCAACTGGAATCGCTGCTGGCGGACGAGCGCGATTTCATCGCCAACGCCGCGCAGTTTTCGGCGTTCCTGTTCAACCAGCTCGATGACCTGAACTGGGCCGGTTTTTACCTCAATCGCAACGAAGAGCTGGTGCTCGGCCCGTTCCAGGGCCAGATTGCTTGCGTACGCATTCCGTTCGGCCGTGGCGTGTGTGGCGCGGCGGCTGCCAGCCTGCAGACGCAACGGGTCGAAGACGTTCACGCGTTCCCCGGTCACATCGCCTGCGACAGCGCGTCGAACAGCGAGCTGGTCGTGCCGTTGGTCAAGGATGGTCGCCTGATCGGCGTGCTCGACCTCGACAGCCCGAAGCTCGCGCGTTTCGGTGCCGACGATCAGGCCGGGATCGAACAACTGGCGTCGATCTTCCTGCGTCTGACCGACTGCTGATCACGCCGCCAGGCCTGCCTTGAGCAGCACGGCCGCCGGGTCCACGGCATCGATCTGCCGTGGGTCGAGAAACCGCGTGGCGTACTGCAGATACACGCCATCGCGGATGAACAGCCCGAACAGCTCGGCATCGATGTGCGCCTCGCGGCACATGGTGGCCATGATCCCCAGCGCTTCACTGAGGGACTTGGCCTTTTTGTACGGGCGGTCGGCGGCGGTCAGGGCTTCGAAAATATCGGCAATCGCCATCATGCGCGCCGGCAGGCTCATGTCTTCGCGCTTCAGGCGCTTGGGATAACCGGTGCCGTCCATCTTTTCGTGATGCCCGCCGGCGATTTCCGCCACGCTGTTCAGATGCCCGGGGAAGGGCAGGTGGCTGAGCATCAGAATCGTCTGCACCATGTGGTGGTTGATGATGTAGCGTTCTTCGCGGGTCAGCGTGCCCCGGGGGATGCTCAGGTTGTACAGCTCGCCGCGATTGTATTTGTACGGCGGGACGTCGAGCTTGAAGCCCCACGGATTGTCCTCTGGGATGAGCTCGCCTTCGGCGCGTTCCAGCAGATGTTCGGGCTTGTCTGCCAGCAACGGTTCGGTGACCGGCAAGGCCGGTGCCGGGGTGCGTGACTGACGCCGGTTCTCTTCCCATGACAGGCCCAGCCGATCATCCAGCGTACGCGTCCATGGGCGTTGCGCAATGCCTTGCAGGCGTTGCAGGTCCGCCTCGGCCATCGCTTCACTGCCCAGATTGCAGTGGGCGACGAATGCAAAATCATCATCCAGTGCTGTCAGGGTTGCGTCGCGCAGCTCGGCCAGTTGCCGTTCTTCGCCGCCCATGGCCAGGGCTTGCCAGTAGCTGACCCAGGCATCGCGCTTGAGCACTTCGAAGCGGGTGCGGATTTCGTGCAGGCGATCGTTCAGGGTTTCCAGTTTGGTGGCTTTGTCGACCACGTATTCCGGGGTCGTGACCTTGCCGCAATCGTGCAGCCAGGCGGCGATGTGCAGGGCCTCCCATTCGTCTTCGTTCGGCTGGTAATCGCTGAAGGCCGGCGCCTCACTGGTTGCGGCGGCATGGGCGAGCATCAGGGTCAGCTCCGGCACGCGCTGGCAATGCCCGCCGGTATAAGGACTCTTGGCATCGATGGCGCCGGCCAGCAGTTGAATGAACGCATCCAGCAGTTGCTTCTGCCGGGCTTGCAGGCGCTGGCTTTCGATACTCACCGCCGCTGCCCCGGACACCGCTTGCAGGAAGGCAATGCGGTCGGGCCGCAGCTTTTCCAGATCACTCGCCGTGCCGCTGTCATTGATCAGCAGTACCAGCAGGCCGACGGTCTCGTTGTGCCGGTTATGCAGGCGGATACCGATCAGATGCACCCTCGGCGACTCCATGGCCAAGAGCACTTTCTGCAGATCGGTGGCCTGTTCGAAACCCAGATTGCTCACCACCGTGTTGGCGTTCGCCAGTTCCCGAAACCATTCGGGGCTCTCAGTGGCGTCAAGGTTGCGCCCCTGAATATCGAACGCGGCCAGGGCTTGGGACGCGCCGTCGACCACCAGCCCGTAGGGCTCCATGCGATTGCCATCGTTTTCGCGCAGATAAATCAGGCCTGCCTGGGCCTGGGCGATCTGCACGGTCTCGAAGAGGACTCGTTGCAGCAACGGGGCGAAGCGGGTTTCGGCGGTCAGGCTGTCGGTGATCCGGAAGAAACTGGCCAGCGTGTCTTTCATGCGGGCCATCGACAGACTCAACTGGTCGACCTCCAGCACCGGTGATCGACGGGTCACGGGAAAATTGAAATCGAAACTGCGAATCGCATCGGCCTCCTTGACCAGCGCATGCAGCGGCTTGACCAGTATTCGCGAGATCAGCCACCCGAGCGGCAGGCACAACAGCAGGGTGGCCAAGGTGATCAGCGCGCCTTGCCAGCGCATGCGATAGGCGTCGACCAGCAACTCGTCCTCCGGCACCAGCAACGCCATCTGCAAACCTTTCGGCCCGCCTTCCTGCAACTGGCTGCGGGCGACGATCCATAGTCGGCCATCGGCCTTGAGCCGATTGCCCTGATGGCCGGACAACAAGGCGCCAAGGGCGGGGCTCAAGTCGGCAGCCTTGGCCAGACGCGCCGTACGGTCATCGACGATCAGCCGGCTGCTGTCGGGGTAGGCCACGGCGTTGCCTTCGGCGTCGAACAGGACGATTTCCGTGGCCGGTGTCACCACGTGTTTGATCAGGGTTGCGGAGAGGGCGTCGAGGGTCAGGTCGGCACCGATCACGGCGTCTTCACCGCTGCGCCGGGCCAGTGTCGTGCCGACGTTGTGGGTGGAGAAAAAGACGTAGGGTTCGGTGGTGATCTGTTCGGTCTGTTGCCGCGCGTTGATGTACCACGCCCGGCTGCGGGGATCATAAGGATCGTCGGGGTTGTCCTGCCGGCCGACCGGAGACAGTACCTGGTCGAAGAACAGCGACTGCGAATGCGCCTGACCGCTGGCGTCATGTTCGATGCTCCAGACCTGAAATGCCGCGGCGTCGGGTGCCTTGAGCAGGGTTTTCAGCGCCGGCGTGCGCAAAGGACGGACCATGAAAAAATCGCCGTTGCCATAACCCAGGTACAGCGAGGCCAGATCCGGGTTGTCCGTCAGTGACTGGCTGAACGGCTTTAGCAGCGCCAGACGCTGTTCGAGGCCGGAAGAGCGGGCGGCGGGGGTGTCCGCCAGCAGGCTCAGCAGGTGCCGGATCGGTGCATAAGTGGCCTGCAGATCAAGGCGCACATCCTGCTCGATGCGGTTGAACAGTTTTTCGCTGCTCGACAGGATGATCTGTGTGGTCTGTCGATAGTTGAACAGACCCAGCACCACCCCGGTGAGCAACAGCAGAAAGGTGAACATGACGCTGATGTGCACATGCAGCGGAAACCGGCGTTGTTCCGGGCGCAGTGGGCTGGGCATTGCGGACTCTCCGTGTAGGTAAGCACACTGCTCAGCGTCCAAGCATAGTTAAGCCCCGGTCACTTTGCTCTCGCTGATCCGGTTCAGTTGCTGTTCCAGTGCCTGCTCCAGTTCCAGGATGGCGAGACGGCTGGCCTGGCAGCGACGCTCGATCTCATCCCCCGGCTGTGCTTGCAGGCACGCCAGCTCAAGCGCGTCGCAGCTGTCGATCAGGCGCGAAGCCTGGGCAATGCGCGCGGCGCCCTTGATCTTGTGGGCGATGACGGCCAGCGCGGGAGGATCCCGGGTGAGGGACAGGGCCTGCAATTCCTGGCGGTCAAGACGACTGCTGTTGAGCAGTTCTGCCAGCAAGCGGTGAGTCTGGGACGGGTTGCCACCGGTCAGCAGCGTGAGCCCTTGCAGATTGAACACCGGCGCACGGAACAGCGGCTGAATACTGTCGACCCATTGGCTCAGGCTGTTCAGGCTCAGGGGTTTGAACAGACACTCGTTCATGCCGGCCTGTTTGCAGCGCAGGATCTCCTCCGGCTGGGCATTGGCGGTGAACCCCAGCACCGTGCAGGCCGGACGACGGGTGAGTTTTTCGTGCTGACGAATTGCCCGGGTCAGCTCGTAACCGTTCATGACGGGCATGTTGCAATCGGCGATGACCAGATCGAATTCGCCATTTTTCCATTGTTCCAGCCCGCGCAAACCATCTTCGGCGATACAGAAACGATGACCGAGGTATTCAAGCTGTTGGCACATCAGCAGTCGGTTGGCCGGGTGGTCATCGACCACCAGAACCGTCAACGGAATGAGGGGGGCCTGAATCTGCGGTTCCTCTTCAGCTCTCGCCACTTGCGCAGGCAGGATCGCCACCGGCAGAGAAACAGTGACCTGAGTGCCGATTCCGGGGAGGCTGCTCAACCGCAGTTTTCCACCCATCATCTCGCACAGGTTGCGGCTGATGACCAGCCCCAGTCCCGCACCACCGACGGTTCGCTGCCCGCCGTTGCCGGCCTGGGCGAAGGGTTCGAACAGGCGCGACTGATCCTGCGTCGTGATCCCGATGCCGCTGTCCTGTACGGTCAACTGCATCACCGAGCGTTCGGGGTCATCCGTGGGTAGAACGTCCAGCGTGATTCTGATGTGTCCTGCTTCGGTGAACTTGATGGCATTGCTGATCAGGTTCGACAGCACCTGCTTGAAGCGCAGCGGGTCGAGGTGCACATCGACATTCAGTTCAGCGGGCGAGACGGACACGGTCAGTGAGAGCTGTTTCTGCCGGGCGAGACCTTCGAAGATTCTGACCACCGAGCCGACGGTATCGATCAGGTTGATTCGCTCGGGGTTCAGGCTCAGCCGTCCGGATTCGATGCGGGCAATGTCCAGGATGTCGCCGATAAGGCCCAGCAAGTCCTTGGCGGAGTGGTAGGCCGTTTCGATGCCCGAGCGATCCGGATGAGCCTGATCCATGCGCTTGAGCGTCAACTCGAGCATGCCGATCACGGCGTTCATCGGGGTGCGGATCTCGTGGCTCATGGTCGCCAGAAATGTACTCTTGGCCCGGTTGGCATCGTCTGCCCGTTCCTTGGCCGCGCGAAGTTCATCGAGCAGCTCGCGGCGCTCACTGATGTCGATCCAGCCGCCGATGATTCCCTGGACCTCACCGCTGGAGTCCCGGTACGGCAGGATCCAGTGATAGATCGTCAGGTGCCGGTTGCCGATCTGCAAGGGCCGGTCGAGGACCAGCGGTTTGCCCTCGGCCACTACCCGCTGATAGTCGGCCTGATACGTCAGAGCCTCGAAAGCATTGTTCAATGCACCCTGCATCACGCTTTTGCCAATGACGTCTTCGCGCCGGGCATTGAACGCCTGGAGATAACTGTCATTGCAGCTTTGCAGCACGCCCTCGCGGTCACGCACATAGATGGGGTGGGGTGTGCCGTTGACCAGTGAACCCATGAACTCCAGTTGGTCGTTCAAGGCCCGTTCGGCCGCCTTGCGCTGTTTGATCTGGCGGCGCATGTAGGCATTCCAGAACAGTGACAGCAGCAACAGAAGGCAGGCGCCGCCGATCACTTGATAGAAAAAACGCTGGTATTGACGCCAAGTGCCTTGCGAAACGCTCGAGTAACCCCGCCAGCGACCATTGATGATGCCCAGTTCTTCGGGGGTGATGCTCATCAGCGTCTTGTCGATGATCGAGCCCAGTTCCGTGTTGTCCCGGGCGGTTGCCAGCGAGAAAGCCGCCTGACGTGTGCCGATGGTGGTGGTGATCTGCAGTGGCTGTTCGAAGATGCGGGAGGTAATGAAGTAGTTGGCGATGACCAGCGAGTTCACGGCGCCCTCGACCTGACCTTCGTCGAGCAGAGCCACGGCGCTGAAGGTGTCCGGCGTTTCGATCAGCTGAATACGTGGAAATTCGGTGCGCAGGTATTCGATCATCGGATTGCCTTGGGCGATCGCCAGCCGTTTGCGCTTGAGCTGGCCCAAGTGCGTCGGGCTGTCGGCCGCTTTTCGGGTCAACAGCACGTAGGAGTTTTCCAGGTAGGGACGGCTGAAGGTCAGGGTTTCTTCGCGTTGGGTGGTGGGCAGCAGGGCGGCGATCAGGTCGGCCTGGTGATTTTCAATCTGCTTGATCATCTCTGCATCGCTGCGGCTGCGGCGTATCTCGAAACGCAGACCGGTGCGCAGGCGAATGAGTTCGAGCAGGTCGGCACTGATGCCGCGAAAGTTGCCATCACTGTCGAAGAACGTCAGCGGAGCGAAGGCCTCGTTGACGACCACACTCACCACCGGATGCTTTTTCAGCCATTGTTCTTCGCGTCGGGTGAGTTGCAGCTTCTGGTCGGTGAGCAGTGTGTCGCTGCCGACGCTCCAGCGTTTGGCGATGTTTTCGCGCTCGCTGCCGGGGACAGCCTTGAGTACGGTGTCGATGATATTGGCCAACTGCGCGTTGTTGCGATGCACGGCGAAGCTGAAACCGTGGGCCTCGTGCTTGCCGAAGTTGGCCATGCGGATGTTGTTCAGGTAACCCTTGCTGATCATGTAATGGGTGGAGATGGTGTCGCCGAGAAACACGTCCGCCTGATCGAATGCGACCGCGTTGATTGCGTTCTGGTAGGACGGATAGGACGTGATGAGGGCTTTGGGATACATCGCCTTGACCTCATCCAGCGGCAGATAGTGATAGAGCATGCTCAGCCGCAGACCGGCCAGGCCTTCGGTCAGCGAGCGGGTTTCGCCTTCGCGGGTCACCAGCACCGGCTGGTCGACGGCATAGGGTCGTGACAACACGATGTCAGGGTTCTCCGCTTCGAAACCGTTTGACGTACCCAGGATGTCGATGCTGCCGTCGATCAATGCCCGGATCGCGGCTTCTCGCGAGGCGAAGCGCCTGACCTTGACCGGCAGGCCGGTCGCCTGGCCAATCAGTCCGGCGTAATCCGCCGTGAACCCCTCGAAGTCGTGACCGCTTGTGGTCATGTCAAAGGGCGGATAGTCGGGAGCAGAGGCTCCCAGAATCAACTCATTGCGAGCGTGCAGCCACGACACTTGCGATGGCTCGAACAAGACCGGTATCGATCTGTCGGTCGAGCGCGCGAGCAGGGCAAAGTCCTGAAAACTGGGCGATGCAACTGTGACAGACGCGCTGAGACTCAGGCATGCACTCAATGCAATCAGAAAATTCTTTAAGCGACTGGGCATGTTGGCTCTCACACGAGTGCGTTACGTTTGGCCATTTCGATAAGTTCTACAAGGGACTTGGCTTTCAGTTTTTGCATCAGGCGTTTTTTATAAGTGCTGACGGTTTTATTGCTGAGAAACATGCCTTTGGCAATTTCCTTGTTGGTGCGCCCTTGGGCAAACAGTTGCAGGACCATCAGTTCCCGGTCATTGACGGATTTGAAAAGTTCAAGTTCTACATAGCGCACATCATCGTGACGAACAGGATTCAAAGCCTGGCTGGGAAAGTAGTTGTAACCGGACAGTACAGCTTTGATTGCACTGACCAGTTCACTCAGGTCTTCCTGTTTGCACACATACCCCGACGCACCTGACTGCATGCAGCGAATGCCGAACAGGGTCGGGCATTGTGCGGTGAGCACCAGCGTCTTGAACGGCGAACTCATGGAGTTGAAGCGGGCCAGGACCTCCAGGCCGTCGAGCTTGGGAATGCTGATGTCGAGGATAATCAGGTCGGGCATGCATTCGCGAACCATCTGCATGGCATCGACACCATTATCGGTTTCTCCGACGACTTTATAACCTTCATGCTCCAGCAGCATTCGAACGGCGAGGCGGATGACCGGGTGATCGTCGACAATAAAAACGGAGTTCATAATCAAATCCCATACGAGCGCAAATAAAGGGCGAACCTTAGCTCAGATGAATGAACGCTCGCATGAACTGACAGGGCGTCAGCGGCAATCAAGGAGAAGTCCTACAAATAAAGAGGAATCAGACTACGTGTTAACTAGGTTTGACGTAGGTAGAGGCGTGAGATGTTCAAGAGTTGTACTTGATTAGTTTGGCAAGTGCGCAGGAAAAGTTTGTGCGGTCAAGGCTGAAGCTATTATTCGTTGTTTGTTTCTGCCTTCTTGAAACTACACAAAAGGAAGAGTTTGTCTTTTCGCCGCTACTGCACCAGACCCGACCGATCCATTGCAGATCGGTCGGGTGGCAGGCGTCAATGACTGGAACGTCCGGTCATTTCCAGCGCCATGTCACTGGCGTAGCTGTCAGTCATGCCGGCGATGAAGTCGATCATGCGCAGGAACGACGCGTGCAAGGGGCCGTGCGGATCCGGCGCGTTGTTGCCCAGCAGATCGAGGATCCGGCGGCTCTTGAACGACGGCGTGCGGCCGTTGTGCTGTTCCAGGGCCGCACCGCAGAAGGCGTTGAGCAAAATCTCCAGGGTCGTATAGGCGCCGATTTCATGCAGGGTCTTGCGCTTGTCCTGGAAGATTTTCTTGCGGGCGATGTCCTTGGCGTTCAGCACGCAGCGTTTGGCCGGGCCGTGCATGTGCTCCACGAGATCCCCGTGTAGCGTACCGGCCAGCAGCGCATCCTGTTGTTCGACGAATGCTCGGGCAGCGGCGTTGGTCAAGTGCTCGATGGCCTTGCCGCGCAGGATCGCCAGCTTGCGCCGACGCGAATCCTGCGGGCCGAGCTGGCGATAGGTTTCCGGCAGATCATCACCGACCAGACCGAGCAGCAGCGACTCGACTTCGGCGTACTCCAGCAACTCCATTTCCAGGCCATCTTCCAGATCGATCAAGGCGTAACAGATGTCGTCCGCCGCCTCCATCAGATACACCAGCGGATGGCGCGCCCAACGCTGTTCTTCGAGTTGCGGCAGACCCAGTTTGTGGGCGATCTGTTCGAGCAACGGCAGTTCGCTCTGGTAGCAACCGAATTTGTGCTTCTTGTAACCGAGTGAGTCGGCGTGACGGGCGGTCCACGGGTACTTCAGGTAAGTGCCGAGGGTGGCGTAGGTCAGTCGGGTGCCGCCGTCGAACTGGTGATACTCCAGTTGCGTGAGGACCCGGAAGCCCTGGGCATTGCCTTCGAAGTTCAGGAAGTCACCGCGCTCGGCTTCGCTCATCGCGTCCAGCCAGCCGCGCCCGGCAGCCTGCTGGAACCAGTGACGGATCGCGTCTTCGCCGGAGTGGCCGAATGGCGGGTTGCCGATGTCGTGCGCCAGGCAGGCCGACTGCACCACCATGCCCAGATCGCTCGGCTCACACCATTCGGGCAGAGCGCGGCGCAGGGTTTCGCCGACACGCATGCCCAGCGAACGGCCGACGCAACTGACTTCCAGCGAGTGGGTCAGGCGCGTGTGAATGTGGTCGTTGCTCGATACCGGATGCACCTGGGTCTTGCGCCCCAGGCGGCGGAAGGCGCCGGAGAAGATGATGCGGTCATGGTCTTTATGGAACGGGCTGCGGCCAAGTTCCTGCGGGCTGTGCAACGGTTTGCCGAGACGTTCGCGGTTGAGCAGGGTATGCCAATCCAAGGCTGATTCTCTCCGTCTGGTGACTGATTCCCTAGCTTCCCGGTTCAGGCTGGCATCTGCAAGCGCAACTACAAGCCCGCCGCGTCGATGTCGATCAGCAGCAGGCGCTCGCCGTTATCGAAAAACTGTCCGGCGGTCAGGCAATACTGGTTGCTGGTGGCGTCGCGATAGGTGTTGGAAAGGGTCAGGCGCCGTTCTTCCCAGCCTTCGGCCAGCAGGTGATAGAAGTACGGACGCCACGACCAGTTGTGACCCAGGTAGCGGTTGTCGGCCACCCAGCCGCTTTGTCGCCATTCCAGGTTCGGCGTCAGCTGAGTGCCGTGACGGTCGCACTGATAAAAGCGCAGCAGCCAGGGAAAGGCGTCGAGTTGCGGCAGGGCGCTGAGCGGAGCGCGGGCCTGGGCCCAGGTTTGCAGGATGGTCATGAGTTCGCTGAGCTGCTGGCGCATGAACATCAGTTTGCTGCGTTCGGCCAGTTTCTGGCGCACGTAGGACTGGCGCAGCTGGGCGAAGCGTTCAACGAAGTCATTCGTGCCGAAAAGCGCCTCCTGCGCCCGGGCGAACAGAAATCCCTGCACGTAACGCGATCCGCACTCCAGCGCAAAATTCAGTTGCGCCGCGGTTTCCACGCCTTCGGCAATGATCCAGCAGCCGGTCTTTTCGGCCATTTGCGCCAGGGCCTTGACCACGTCACTGCTCGGCCCGCCCAGTGCGGCGGCCTGGAACAGACGCATGTCGAGTTTGAGAATGTCCGGTTGCAACGCCAGCACGCGATCGAGCTGCGAATAACCGGCGCCGAAATCGTCGATGGCGATCCGGGCGCCAGCATCGCGATAGCGCGCCACGACTTCGGTCAGGCGCTGGCTGTTACCGCCGAGCTCGGTGATTTCGAAAACAATCCGTTGCGGGTCGATGCCATGCCGGGCGAGTTGTTTCAGGCTCGGCAGTGCCTGGTCGGCACGCAAGCGACTGATCCAGCGCGGTGACATGTTCAGGCTGAGAAACCAGTCCGGCGGCGCCTCGTGCAGTCGACTCAGCGCGTTGTCGCGAATCTGCCTGTCCATTCGGCGCAGCGCGATGGCCGGGGTGCGCGGATCGGCGAACAGCGGTCCGACCGACGCCAGTTGGCCATCGGCCTGGCGCAGACGACCCAGTGCCTCGACCCCTGCAATGCGTCCGGTGGCGGTATCGATGAAAGGTTGAAAGCAGGCGAGCGGTTGCCCGTCGATCACGGGGCCTCCTTGTCGTTCTTGTTCTGGTCGAATTCTGCCGGCCGGATAGGCAAGCGGGATTGAACCTCCGGATAAGAGATTCAATCCCGCCGGTATTGCAAGAATGCAGCCAGATACGTGGGGATCAGCGCTTGCTCGAACTCTGCATGACCAGCTTGATCAGCGGAGCGAGGCTGGTGCCCAGGCGGATCAGTCGGGTCAAGCCGCCGATGCCACCGCTCTTGGCCCCTTTACCTGTAATGAAACCCAGCAGCGTCACGGCGGCTACGCCCCACAACGGCGCGTGCTTGATGCCGAAACCGCCCTGCAGGTTTTGCGTCATGCCACGCATGCGTTGCAAAGGTTGCAGGACCTGGCCGGTTTCGTGGCGGATTTCCTGACGATGCATTTCCATGCGCAGACGGATCAGTGCCTTGCGCATTTCCCGGCGTGAGCTGTTGTGCGGAAGTTCAGGCAGGCTCATGGCAGCAGGCGCTCCCGGTCATTGGCCAGTTCTTCCAGCGTGCCGTGGAAGGGCGAGGATTCATCGAAGATCGCGGCCTTGAGACGCAGCGCGCAAAAGATCGCCGCCAGGGTGTAGAACACGCACAGACCAATGATTGCGGCCAGGCGATAGGTGTCCCAGAACACGATCAGTACGAGGGTCGACAGGCCGACCAGCAACAGCAGCGCAAACACCAGCGCCAGCCCTGCGAACAGCAACAGGCTGACGGTGCGTGCTTTCTGTTCCTGCAGTTCGATGCCGAACAGTTCGACGTGGCTGTGCAGCAGGCCGAGAACGGCAGCACCCAGACGACGCGTGGAGGAGGCGGTGCCCGAGTCCGGGCCGGATTCACCGATCGACATGATCAGCGCCGCGTGGCCAGCAGGCCAATCAGGAAACCGACGCCGGCGGCGATGCCCACCGATTGCCAAGGGTTGGCCGAGACATATTCCTCGGTGGCGGTGACCGCAGCCTGACCGCGCTCGCGCAGGGTGTCCTCGGTCAGCTTCAGGGTTTCCCGTGCGCGCAGCAGGCTTTCGTGGATCTGTTCGCGCAGCTCGTCAGCCTGATCACCGGCCAGCGTGGCGGTGTGTTCCAGCAAGCGTTCAGTGTCGCTGACCAGAGTCTGGAAGTCGTTCATCAGGATTTCTTGAGCAGTCTTTGCCTTGATGCTGGCCATGGGGGATCTCCGTAAGTGGCATTCTGAAGCGGTGTTCTGAAGCGTTCGAGTATGAGCCAAGTGTGAAGGTTCAGTGCAAATGGCTGGTACAACTTTTGCTGTGTCGTGGTGCGTCGATCGGTGGCAGTGCGCTGTTGCCGGGCGCGAAACCGGGCAAAGCAAGTCCCGGATGATGAGGGTTCATGTCAGCCCATCGACCTTGTGCGCCAAAGCGGTTCACCGGACCACCGGATCAGTGACCGCACAGTCGCAACTTGGTGCATGAAATGTGCGCATGAACCGCTTTGGTGCCTTTTTCAGCCTTGGGTCTGCCTCCTCATGGAAAATCTGCAAAGCGCTGTGGACACGCTGGTTCACAGTTCCAACACGTTGTTCATTCTGATCGGTGCGGTCATGGTCCTGGCCATGCACGCCGGGTTCGCGTTTCTGGAGGTCGGAACGGTTCGCCAGAAAAACCAGGTCAACGCGCTGTCGAAGATTCTCAGCGACTTTGCGGTGTCGACTCTGGCCTATTTCTTTATAGGCTACTGGCTTTCGTATGGGGTGACCTTCCTGCAACCGGCGGCGGTGCTCAGTGCCGATCATGGTTATGGGCTGGTGAAGTTTTTCTTCCTGCTGACCTTTGCGGCGGCGATCCCGGCGATCATCTCCGGCGGCATCGCCGAGCGGGCGCGGTTTGTGCCGCAACTGTGCGCCACGGCGCTGATCGTAGCGTTCATCTACCCTTTTTTCGAAGGCATGATCTGGAACGGCAACTACGGTCTGCAAGCCTGGCTGACCGCGCAGTTCGGTGCCCCTTTCCATGATTTTGCCGGTTCGGTGGTGGTGCATGCCATGGGCGGCTGGCTGGCGCTGGCGGCGGTGTTGCTGCTCGGGCCACGCAACGGGCGCTATCGCGATGGCAGGCTGGTGGCGTTCGCGCCGTCGAGCATTCCTTTTCTGGCGTTGGGTTCGTGGATCCTGATCGTCGGCTGGTTTGGCTTCAACGTGATGAGCGCGCAAACCCTGCAAGGGGTCAGCGGACTGGTGGCGGTCAACTCGCTGATGGCGATGGTCGGCGGCACGGTGGCGGCGTTGATCGTCGGGCGCAACGACCCGGGCTTTCTGCACAACGGCCCGCTTGCCGGGCTGGTGGCGGTGTGTGCCGGTTCCGACCTGATGCATCCGGTTGGCGCGCTGGTGACCGGCGCGATTGCCGGCGCCCTGTTTGTCTGGTGCTTCACGGCGGCGCAGGTCAAATGGCGCATCGATGACGTGCTGGGTGTCTGGCCGTTGCACGGTCTGTGTGGCGTGTGGGGCGGCATTGCCTGCGGGATCTTCGGCTCGACCGCGTTGGGCGGGCTCGGTGGCGTCAGCCTGATCAGCCAGTTGATTGGCACCGCTCTTGGTGTGGCGGTGGCGCTGATCGGCGGTTTCGTGGTCTACGGCTCGATCAAGGCGCTGCATGGTCTGCGCCTGAGCCAGGAACAGGAGTACTACGGCGCCGACCTGTCGTTGCACAAGATCGGCGCGGTAAGTCAGGACTAGGTTTCCTCATCGTCGGCTCCGGGGTAAAAGCCGTGAAGCAGGCGATAACGATCGATGCGCACCTGATCGACTTTCTCCTGCACCCGGTGCGCAGGAAACCCCAGCAGGATCAGGGCATGGGAACCGAGCATCAGGCTCGACTCCAGCAGTTCCGGCACCACTTCGCTGGCGCCGGCTGCCTTCAACTCGGCCGACTGGCTGTCGTCCCGGGTGCGCACCAGGATCGGCACTGTCGGGTTGAGGCGTCGGGCCTCCTTGAGAACCCGCAAGGCCACGTCAGCTTGATCCACAGCAATCACCAGCAATCTGGCGCGCAGCAAACCGACGGCGGTCAGCAGATCGCCGCGGGTTGAATCGCCGTAATGGACGTCGCGCTCGGCGGTCGCGGCTTCTTGAATTCGTACCGGATCGTTGTCCAGCGCGACGTAGGATTGCCCGGCATTGCGCATGAAGCGCCCGATCGACTGACCGACACGGCCGTAGCCACAGATCACCACATGCCCGTCGAACCCGGCATTGAGGGCGCTGATTTCCTCGATCTGCGCTTCCTGATTGGGTTTGCGGTGCAGGGCGGCGGCGATGCGCGGTGCGGCGCGTAACAGCAGGGGCGTCAGCAGCATCGAGCAGAAGGTGGCGGCGAGCAGCAGGGCGCCGAGCTCGGCGGGGAGCAGCCGGCTTTGTTGCATCTGCGCCATCAGGGCGAAGCAGAATTCACCGCCCTGGGCGAGGGCGAGACCGCTGCGCCAGGCCGTTTCACTGTCGCTGCCGCGCCATTTCACCAATAGCGCCACCACCAGGCCTTTGATCACCAGCAAACCCAGGGTCATCCCGATAATCAGCAGGCTGTGGCTGGCGAACAGTTGCAGGTCGATCAGCATGCCGATGCTGACGAAAAACAGTCCCAGCAGAATGTCTCGAAACGGCCGGATATCGGCCTCGATCTGATGCCGGTAATGGCTCTCGCCCAGCAGCATGCCCGCGAGGAACGCGCCGAGGGCCGGAGACAGGCCCAGCAAGTGGGTCAGCCAGGCCGTCAGCAACACGATCACCAGCGCCAGCAGCACGAACAACTCTGCGGAACGGGATGCCGCGACCTCCTGAAACAGGCGGGGCAGCAGCCAGCGGCTGGCCAGCAACAAACCGAAGAACAGCAATACGGTCTTCAACAAGGTCAGGGGCAGCGCCCAGTACCAGGCCTGATCACTGCTGCCGGCGAACACCGGCACCAACGTCAGCAGCAACACGGCCACCACGTCCTGGAACAACAGGACGCCCACCGCGTTCTGGCCATGGCTGCTGAAGATTTCGCCGAGACTGCCCAGCTCCTTGGTCACAATCGCCGTGGATGACAGCGACAGGCCGGCGCCCATCAGCAAGGCCGGTGTAGCAGGCATGCCCAACAGCATCAGCACGCCTCCCAGCAGGAATGTGGTGATCAGTACTTGCTGGCTGCCCAGACGGAAAACCACCTTGCGCAGGGCAATCATTTTAGAGAGGGAGAACTCCAGCCCCAGGGAAAACAGCAGAAACACCACGCCCAGTTCGGCAAGATCCGGCAGATGTTCGCTTTCATTGATCCAGTCGAATGCCTTCGGCCCGACCATCAAGCCCACGCACAGGTAGCCCAGCACAGGCGGCAGGCGCAGGCGTCGGAACAGGGCAATCATCACCAGGGACGACGCCAGAATGATCAGCAGATTGGCAAACACAAGACACTCCGGGACAGGTCAGGCTCTTCAAGCGTAGAGGTAAAAAACACCGGAGCATCGCGTAAATGGCGATTTTGTGGGCTGATTTACATCAGGGTTTACGAGGGACGGGATCGAACCCGGTGGGTGGGTCGACGGGCCTTGCGGGCAGGCCTAGAATGATCACTCGATTTTTGGGGTTGAGCGCACATGCTTCCTGAATGCCAGTTGTTCGGCACCCTGGGGTGCCATTTGTGTGAAGTCGCGGAGGCCGAACTGATGCCGTTTGTCGAGCATGGTCTGCTGGTGGAACTGGTGGATATTGCGGACGACGAATCGTGGTTCGAGGCCTACAGCCTGCGGATCCCGGTCTTGCGCAGAGTCGATACCGGCGCGGAACTGGGGTGGCCGTTCAGTGCCGATCAAGTGGTGGCATTCCTGCGTTAATGGTCTTCTCTCTTCTGCGTTGATGGCGCTCGTCACCTTCGCTCAATCACGGCTTGGCACTTTTCGGGTTATTCGGTTACTGTATGCGCATACAGTAATTGGGTTGGCCTGCCATGCCGTTTCCGGGCATTTGTCAGGTCAAGCCGGATGTCAGAGGGAGCCACAGTGGTCAATGTCGAACAGTTGAAAAGCAGCGTGAACGGGATGTCGGTTGACGTGGTGCGCGAGGCCGTCCACGAATTGCGCCTGGACGGTCTGGTCACGGAAGGCAAGACTCCCTTCAACAAGCTGCATTTCAATACGTGCTTTGCCGAGATCGAGGCCTTGTTCCAGCGTGCCGGCTATCACAAGCAACTGGATGTGGTTGGGTATCAGGGTTTGTTGTACGCCTTGTACGATCCGGGCCGTTGGGACGCCGTGGATGTGTTGCGCTGGCTCAAGGAGTTCACCGAAGCGGCGGCGCTCAAATCGATCCCTGCCTGATTCCGCGCTAGGTCTGCTGCGTCCGGTGTTGGATAATGCCGCTCTGCTTTGAAGGTTAGAGTTTCCGTATGTCCAGCACATCAACGTTTTCCGCCGCACAGAATCAGGCCAGCACGCTGTATCTGCCCCCCGGTAGCTGGCGGACAGTGCTCGACTGCCTGTGCGAACATTTCAGTGCCATCGGGCGCGATCAATGGCTGGATCGAATCGCCCGGGGCCGGGTGCTGGATGGTCAGGGGCAGCCGATTGCGCTGGACTTGCCCTACAAGGAAGGGCTGCGCATTCACTATTTTCGTGAAGTACCGGATGAAAAGCCGATCCCGGTGGTCGAGTCGATCCTGTATGCGGACGACCATCTGGTGGTGGCGGACAAGCCGCATTTCCTTCCGGTGACCCCGGCAGGCGAGTACGTCGAACAGACCCTGCTTCGCCGATTGATCCGGCGCCTGGACAATCCCCATCTCGTGCCGCTGCACCGGATTGACCGGCATACGGCCGGGCTGGTGATTTTCTCTGCCAATCCACAGACGCGTTCGGCGTATCAGTCGCTGTTCCCGACACGGCAAATCGAAAAACGCTATGAGGCCATTGCGGCCGCGCTGCCCGGGCTGGACTTTCCATTGGTGCACAAGAGCCGCATGATCGACGGTGAACCGTTTTTCCGCATGCAGGAAGGGCCGGGTGTGAGTAACACCGAAACGGTGGTGGAGGTTCGTGAAAAGAACGGCGAGCTCTGGCGCTACGGCCTGTATCCGGTAACCGGCAAGAAGCATCAGCTACGGGTGCACATGACGGCGCTGGGGGCGAGCATCTGCAATGATCCGTTTTACCCCGAAGTGCTCAAAGACGTTGAAGATGACTATGCCAATCCGCTCAAACTGCTGGCGCAGGGGTTGCGATTCATCGACCCGGTCACGGGGCAGGTGCGCGAATTTGAAAGCCGGATCACGCTGGACTGGTGATCCCGGGTATCGACCCTTTTCTGCCAGACACGAAAAAGCCCGCATATTGCGGGCTTTTCCATATCCGTTGCCGAACTGAAGACTTACAGCTCTTTGACAGTGCGGATCTGATCCTTGTTGATGCGGGTGTGCTTGCCGTCCAGTTGTTCGAACTCGTAGAAGCCCGAATCTTCATCATACTTAGGGGCGTCGACAGCCTGGATTTCGCGACCGTCATTCAAGGTGATCACTGTTGGCGAAGCGCAACCGGCGAGGGTGGCGAGGCCCAGTGCGAGCATGAAAGTGGCGAGGGTCCGTTGAGTCATGAGTGTGTCTCCGAAGGGAAATTCTTTTGGTTACTGAGCTTGAGACGTATACAAGGCGTGCAAGTTCCTTGAATGCTGTCAGTCTGACACAGTGTTGTGCGAACTCAACAGTTCAGGGGTGTTGAGATTGGCCAGGCGTGGATCGTTGTCAGGGCAAACCAGGGCCTGGGCATCAAGATTGCGCATCACTCGGCCGGGGCTGCGTTCTCCAGCGTTCCAGGCGTTTTCGAATGCCGGCAGGAGTGCCACCGGGATCACGCAAAGCAGCGGTTCCCAGTGATCGTCGTGGCGCAACATTAAAGGTTTTTCAGAATTCAGACTGGCCGCCTCGCGCATGCTTTGCAGCAATGCAAGATCGATGCGCGGAACATCGCAGGGCAGAACCAGCAGATGGGTGCGGCGCGCGGCTTTCAAGCCGGCGCGAATACCAGCCAATGGTCCGGGAAAGTTCTCCTCGTCATCGCTCACCAATTGGTCGGCGAACGGCGCATAGCGTTCACGATTGCGGTTGCAGGAGATGATCAGGTCATCCGTCAATGGCCGAACCTTGCGATGCAGATGTGCGATCAGTGGTTCACCGTGCCATTCCACAAGACCCTTGTCCTGGCCGCCCATCCGCTGGCCGCGTCCACCGGCCAGCAACAGAATGGAGCAGGGTGGTAATGGCGTGTTCGAAGTCATGGCAGCTCTCCGCAGGGGCGGCGAAAAAAGGGGGCGCTGTGATATAACACCGGGCTGTTTCTCCTACAACTGGACGAGCCTATGAAAGCCAAGGCTGATGTACCTTTCGTGCCGCTCAATATCGCGGTACTGACGGTCAGCGACACCCGAACCCTGGAAACCGATACCTCCGGCCAGGTCTTCGTCGACCGGCTGACGGCCGCGGGCCACCATCTGGCGCAGCGAGTGCTGCTCAAAGATGACCTTTACAAGATCCGTGCGCAAGTCGCCCACTGGATTGCCGAAGACGTCGTGCAAGTGGTGCTGATTACCGGCGGTACCGGTTTTACCGGCCGCGACAGCACCCCGGAAGCGGTCGCTTGCCTGCTGGACAAGCAGGTCGATGGTTTTGGTGAGCTGTTCCGCCAGATCTCGGTGGCCGACATCGGCACCTCCACCGTGCAATCCCGGGCATTGGCGGGACTGGCCAATGGCACGCTGGTCTGCTGCCTGCCAGGCTCGACCAACGCAGTGCGCACCGGTTGGGATGGCATCCTCGCCGAGCAACTGGACTCACGCCACCGCCCGTGCAATTTCGTCACTCATTTGAAACAGGCGGCGCCTTGTGAATCCCGTGGGTAAGCCGGGCAAGACCGGTAGCCTGATGCCCGTCGAAGATGCATTGGCGCGATTGCTGGAAATGGCCGAGAGCTCGCGGATTGTCGAGTGCGAGTTTCTGCCCCTGGCGCAGGTTCAGGGGCGGGTGCTGGCGCAGGATCTGATTTCGACGCTGGATCTGCCGCCGTGGCCGAACAGCGCCATGGACGGTTATGCCTTGAGTCTGGCCGACTGGACCGGTGAACCGTTGCCGGTCAGTCAGAAAGTCTTCGCCGGGCAGGCACCGGAACCCTTGAAGCCAGGCACCTGCGCACGGATCTTTACCGGTGCGCCGGTACCTGCCGGTGCTGATTGTGTCGAGATGCAGGAAAACGCCGAGATTCATGCCGATGAGCGCGTGAGCTTCATCGAGGCGATGGTGGCCGGGCAGAACATTCGCCCGCAAGGCCAGGAAACGACAGTCGGTGAGTTGGTCCTGGCTGCCGGAACCCGGCTCGGTCCGATCGAACAGGGGTTGGCCGCATCGCTGGGTTGCGCAGGGCTCGAGGTGGTTCGCCGGGTTCGTGTGGCGGTGTTGTCCACGGGGGATGAGCTGGTCGAACCGGGCACGACACTGGGGCCGGGACAGATCTACAACAGCAACCGGGTTCTGTTGTGCAGCTGGTTGCAACGCCTGGGATGTGAAGTGGTGGATGCCGGTATTTTGCCTGATGACCTGCCCACCACCCGTGCGCGACTTGGGGAGCTTCAGGATGTAGACCTGATTCTTTCAACCGGTGGTGTCTCGGTCGGGGAAGCGGATTTCCTCGGCATCGCATTGAGGGAAGAGGGCGAGCTGACACTATGGAAGCTCGCAATCAAACCTGGCAAGCCGCTGACGGTCGGGCATTTCCGTGGTGTCCCGGTGATTGGACTTCCGGGGAATCCTGCCTCGACACTGGTGACCTTTGCCTTGCTGACCCGGCCATATCTGTTGCGTCGCCAGGGTATGCAGGATGTCGAGCCGCTGAAGTTTTCGGTGCCCGCAGGATTTGTCTGGCCTCAGGCCGGTAACCGCCGTGAGTTTCTGCGCGGACGCCTGGAGCAGGGGCAAGCGATTATCTACCGTAACCAGAGTTCGGGCGTTCTGCGCAGCGCTGCCTGGGCCGAGGGTCTGGTGGAAGTGCAGGAGGGGCGAGTCTTGGCCAAGGGTGATCAGGTGCCATTCATTCCGCTCAGCGAGCTGCTCGGTTGATTGCAGGCATTTGAAAGGCAGGCATAGTCGCAAAACGATGCCTGCCTTTTCAGCGGGTCAACGGCTGAGCAATGAGACGAGCTGATCGAACCGGCTGTTGGCAATCCAGCCCAACAGCCCGAGCACCATCGCTGTCGCCCCTGCCGAGTAGGCAAGGCGATGCTTGATGGCTTTGACGTCCCCTCTGACTTCGTCCATATCGCGTCGAATGTACTTGAGGTGGGTTTCCAGCTCGGTGACACGCGGTTCCATATCGGTTTCTCCAGTGTTTCTGGCGCTGCATTTGAATTCGTCTTTAAGACTGGCGCGACTTTCGGAGAGAGAGGCAACCGGACTCACGGATAGTCTTGCTTCATGGCTTTGCATGGAAACGCCCGCCTGCGGCCATTGGGGGCAGTTGGCAAATGCCGGAATGCAAAGTATCGAAAGTCCTGAAACTGTATCCACTCATTACATGCACATCCTTGTGTAATTGAATTGAAGATCGCTAACGCCGACACACGTTGTACCAACGACCGGGCTGGGTCAATTGAGCCGATTCCTTACGTTCTGTACGAAAAATTACCGATATGTAGGACGGGCCAGACGGGCAGCAGGAATTAATCAGAAGACGTGCGACTTTTTTGCCGGTCTTGAGGGTCAAGATGTCCCGTACTGATTCAATTCCGGGAGTAACCGCAATGAGTGAACGCAAGGCATTGTTGATTCTGCATGGCAAGCAGGCACTCAACGAGGCGGTTCGTGCCGCTGTCGAGAACAAGCGTCAGCAGGGCTGGGAACTGGCTGTGCGCCTGACCTGGGAGGCCGGCGATGCCCAGCGACTGGTGGAGGAGGCGCTCGCGGCGGGATACCGTCAGATCATTGCCGGTGGCGGAGATGGCACCTTGCGTGACATCGCCGAAGCACTGGCGGCGCAGCCGGGCAAGGCCAGTCTGGTGCTGTTGCCGCTGGGAACCGCCAACGATTTTTCCCGCGCGGCGGCTATTCCGCTGGAGCCGGCCGAAGCGCTCGAGTTGCTTGAGGCCCCCGCCCATGACATTGATCTGGGTGAGGTCGGCGGGCAGATTTTCCTGAACATGGCCACCGGCGGATTCGGCAGCCAAGTGACCGCCAACACGTCGGAAGATTTGAAAAAAGTGCTGGGCGGCGCGGCCTATCTGTTCACCGGTTTATCGCGGTTCAGCGAGCTGCATGCCGCCTATGGCGAATTGCAGGGACCGGATTTTCACTGGCGTGGCGAGCTGCTGGCGCTGGGGATCGGCAATGGCCGTCAGGCGGGTGGCGGGCATGTGTTGTGCCCGGAAGCGCTGGTGGACGACGGTCTTCTGGATATCAGCATTCTGCCGGCGCCGCAGGAGTTGGTCGGCACGCTGAAAAACCTGCTCAGCGACGGGTTCGGCATCGACAACATGTTCGTGCGCACCCGCTTGCCATGGGTTGAAATCAAGGTCGCCGAGGGGCTTTGCATCAATCTCGACGGTGAGCCGCTGGAAGGCGACAGTCTGCGGTTTGCGGCGCGTCCCGGAGCTTTGCGTGTGCATTTGCCCAAGGACTCGCCGCTGTTGAGTGCATCACCTCGGCTCAGTCGTCCAGACTGATGATCTGTTCCCGCACGGCAAACAGCACCAGGCCCGCCACATCGTAGATCTGCAGGCGTTTCATGATCTGCGAACGGTGGGTTTCGACCGTCTTGATGCTCAAGCCCAGGCCATTGGCGATTTCCCGCGTGGACTTGCCGCGCACGATCAGGCGCAGGATTTCCAGCTGGCGTGCCGTCAGGTTATGCGACTCGGCGACTTCCGGCTGCTGCTTGAGGTTACGGGTCAGCGCCTGATTGATCACGGTGTGAGCGATGGCAGGGCTCAAGTAGCGCTCGTTGTTGCGCAGCGCTTCCAGTGCATGTTCGAGCTCGGTGGCCGTGGTGTCCTTGAGCAGGTAACCGTGAGCGCCGGACTCCAGCGCCTGCATGATCAGCGCGGGGTCGGTGTGCATCGACAGAATCAGCACTTTGGCGTGCGGCCGTACGCGTCTGAGCCGCTGCAGGGCTTCCAGACCGCCGGTTTCTTTCATGGAAATGTCCAGCAATACGATATCGGGAGACAGCAGCTCGACCATCTCGAGCAACTGCGAGCCGTCATTGGCCTCGCCGATGACCGCATAACCGGGAATATCCAGCACCAGGGCGCGCACGCCGGCCCTGATCAGCGAGTGGTCATCCACCAGAAGTAAGTTACAAGTCAACGCATAACCTTATTCGTACTGGCCCGCTCGAGTGCACGGGGCGCCCAGGGGAATAGTGCTTCGATTTGAGTACCTTTGCCCGGCTCGCTGGTCACGCTCAGTGTGCCGCCCAGTTGCTCGATGCGTTCGGCCATCCCGGCCATGCCCCGCTGTCCTTCGCGACCCGGATTCGCCGCCGGGGAAAAACCCAGCCCATCATCGCTGATCAGCAGAGTCAGGCCCTGCGGCAGGCGTTGCACGCGAATCAACAGGTTTTTGGCCTGCGCATGGCGAAGGATGTTGGTCACCGCTTCCTGAGTGATACGAAAGGCCGCGACGGCCATTTCTTCGGGGATTCCATTCAGGCGCTGCTGGCAGTCCAGACTCCAGTGCACCGAAGTATTGGTCAACACCTTGAGCAGGTGTGCACGCAGGCTCGCTTCCAGGCCAAGGCTGGTCAGTTGCCGCGGGTTGAGAATGGCCGAAACGTCGCGAACCTTGTTGAGGGTTTCTTCGAGGGTCTCGCAAAGTACTGAACAGTGTTCCTGCATGTCCGCGGGCAAGCGACGCTTGAGCCATTCGCTTTGCAGCTTGGCGGCGGTCAGCAGTTGGCCGATATCGTCATGCAGTTCACGGCTCAGGCGATGGCGCTCGTTTTCCTGGACTTCCAGCAAACGGTCGGCCAGTTCCTGTGGCTGGAACTTGATGGATTTGCGCGACAGACGATGTTGTGTCCAGACGCAACCGGCAGCCGCCACGTTGATCAGCAGCAGGCCGAGCGACAATGGCGCAGAAACGCCATAGCTCAACAGACTGCCCAAGGCCGAAGCCGTGCACAGCAGGAGTGTGAACCTGCGGGCATTTTCTCGGGAGGGAGGCCATGTGGTGATTGACTTGAGGCTGGCGTACATAGCGGATGGAGCCAATGGATGTTCGCTGCGGGCAGACCGGTCAGAAGGGCTGGCGGTCTCTGTCTGGAAAACTGTCATTCAGGTTGTTGATTTCAAAACGGTTCAGTGATCGATAATTGAGCGCCAACTTCGGTAGAGACCGCTCATTGAAGTCACAATGCCATTAACTGAAACAACTAACGGGCGGCATAATACCACTTAACATACCGTTGGTCGCGTTTGCCCTATATGTCCAAAGAGTCAGGAAACAGGCCATGTTGGACGGCGGTTCCATAATGGAAAAGTTAAAGTACCTGACTCGATAATTATCGATGCAACCGCAAGTTTTCATTTACACAGGAAAACCCTGACATCCGCAGAGGATAGTCCGCATTCATCGCTCGTAATTATTTATTGGAAGGTGTCGCAGGCAGGCATGAACTATTCAATTGCGACATTCGACGGCGAAAACTGACGGGCCCGAACAGCCCACTGTGTGCCCGGTTACGCTTGGCGCTCCGACCAGGAGACGAGGGACATCGGCTTGCCATTGAGCGGCATTTGAAAGTGAGTCTGTCCGACCTGGCAGGCAAAGGCTTCGATCAGCGACACCTGCTCGCTTTCATCGAGGCCCAATTGGCCGGTGCTTGGGTCAACCAGCTCCAGTTGCCAGGCCATCAGGGTGAAGCAGTCTTTCAGTGCTTCCAGGGCTTGCGCATGCAAATCCACGTGATCCTGGACCTGAGTGAGCAGGCCATGCAGGTGCAGGGAGAATTCGGACACCGCCTCCAGCGCCAGGGCATCAGCCTTGTTCGCCAGCTTGAGGAGGGTGCTGAGCATGCAGTCGATGGCGTCCTTGTCATTGCTGATCAGCTGCAAGTGGCTGAGGCATTCTTCAGACTTGGCCAGGAGCGTTTCAGCCTCGACAAGGAATTCGGGGAACCGCTGCGCCCAGTCACTACGGTCGTTCGGCATGCTTATCTCCACCACGTCATGTCTGATGAGGGAATGCCGTGTGTGTCGACGATCATGAACCGTCGCGAGACCGCGCCCCGGCGTGCATTGGCACAGACCTGAGGTTTCAAGAGGATGTGTTTCCACTGAACTGCGATCGCACACAATAGCCTGACTCCGTTCATGCAATGAGAATGGCGTCACATTAATGGCTATTGGATATCGCGAATATCAGGTTGGGCCTGATTGTTACTAGGGGATTCCCTTAGGCACGGGAACCTGTCGCGCAAAACGAGGTCGCGCCGAAGAGAATGTAGCAGATGATTTCACCGGGCCAGTAAAGCATGATGTTAATGTGACATCAATGCCTGCTCATGGCATTTTGTTGGTGATTTGTGACGGGATCAAGATCCGCCAGATTCAGCCGATAACCCCCAATAGTGAATTCATCAGAACAAGCCCAGGAGTCATTGATGGCCGGCATTCTCGACACGGTAGACCAACGCACGCAACTGGTGGGTGAGAATCGCCTGGAAATTCTCATGTTTCGACTGGCCGGGCGCCAATTGTTCGCAATCAACGTGTTCAAGGTTCAGGAAGTCCTGCAGTTGCCGAAACTGACCCTGATGCCCCAGCGTCACCCGTTTGTCTGCGGTGTGGTCAATCTGCGCGGCCAGACGCTGCCGGTGATCGACCTGTCCCAGGCGATCGGCATGCGCCCGCTGGTGCCGGGCCCGAACAGCACGATCATCGTCACTGAATACAATCGTTCGGTGCAGGCGTTCCTCGTCGGCGGCGTGGACCGCATTGTCAACATGAACTGGGAAGCCATCCTGCCGCCGCCGACCAGCGCCGGTCGCCAGCATTACCTGACGGCCATCAGCAAGGTCGACGATCAACTGGTGGAAATCATCGACGTCGAGAAAGTCCTCGCCGAAATCGTGCCGTACAACGCCAAGGTTTCGCGCGACAAACTGGACGATCCGGTTCTGGAGCGCGCCCGTGGCCGTGAAGTGTTGCTGGTGGACGACTCCAACGTGGCGCTCTCGCAATTGCGCGACACCCTCGGCCAGTTGGGCGTGAAGATGCATATCGCCAGCGACGGCCTGAAAGCCCTGAACATGCTCAAGGCCTGGGCGGACACCGGGGTGAACATGACCGACAAACTGCTGATGGTGTTCACCGACGCCGAAATGCCGGAAATGGACGGCTATCGCCTGACCACCGAAATCCGCAACGACCCGCGCCTGCGTGGTCTGTATGTGGTGCTGCACACCTCGCTGTCCGGCAGTTTCAACGACTCGATGGTGAAGAAGGTCGGCTGCGACAACTTCCTCTCCAAGTTCCAGCCGGACAAACTGGTCGATGTGGTGCGCCAGCGTCTGATGCTCGACGAAGTGCCGGCCTGATCAACCTGTCGAGGCTGACCCTGCGTCAGCCTTTGATTCGCTGACAAAGCTCGTATAGGGTGGCGTTTTTGACCCACCAGGGAGCTGGCCATGCTGCGTCTGAGCGCGCTTTATCGTTACCCGTTGAAATCCGCCAAGGGCGAGGTCCTGCAAGGGATCGGCCTGGACAAACTGGGGCTTGAGGGCGATCGACGCTGGATGCTGGTGGACGAAGCCAGCGGGCGATTCCTGACCCAGCGTGCCGAAGCGAAAATGAGTCAGTTGTCGGCACTTTGGAATGCCAGCGGCGGCCTGACGCTCAGCGCGCCGGGGCATGCGGCAATCGATGTCGCCTTGCCCGGCAGTGACGACGACCTGCGTGGTGTAACCATCTGGCGCGATACCTTGCGCGTACCGGATGCCGGTGAAGAGGCGGCGCGCTGGGTCAGCGATTTCATTGGCAAACCGACCCGATTGGTGCAAGTGCCGCTGGATCGCGCCCGCACGACCCAGGCCGGGTACGGCAACGATGACGACCAAGTGGCATTCGCCGACGGCTTTCCGCTGCTGCTGATTGGTGAGGCCTCGCTGCAACACCTGTCGCAGGAAGTCGGGCGTCCGCTGGAAATGCTGCGGTTCCGGCCGAATCTAGTGATCGAAGGCAGTGATGCTTATGCCGAGGATGGCTGGAAGCGCATCCGCATCGGCGATGTCGAGTTCCGCGTGGTCAAGTCGTGCTCCCGCTGCATTCTCACCACGATCGATCCGTTGACCGGTGAGCGCAGCGCTGACCGTGAGCCACTGGCGACACTTCAGAAGACCCGTGCCCAGGCCGACGGTGCGATGTTCGGCCAGAACCTGGTCAACGACGGCAACGGCCGGCTCGAAGTTGGCATGCCAGTGGAAATTCTCGAATAACCCGCCCTGAAACGAAAAATGCCCGTGTCCTTGGACACGGGCATTTTTTATGACTGCCGAAAACCGTGGGTTCAGCCGCGGTATTCGCACAGGTAAGCAGTGTCGACGGCCACTTTCAGCTGGAACTTGCTGTTGGCTGGCACATTGAACTGGCTGCCCGCAGCGAAGGTTTCCCAGTCGCTGCTGTCCGGCAGTTTGACGGTCAGTGCGCCCGAAACCACGTGCATGATTTCACGCTGGCTGGTGCCGAATTCGTATTCGCCCGGGGCCATGACGCCGATGGTCGCAGGGCCTTCAGCGGTGCCAAAAGCGATCGACTTGACGGTGCCGTCGAAGTACTCGTTGACTTTAAACATGGGCGATTCCTCTCGAAAAGGGCTTAAAAAGGGTCAAAAAGGTCGGCCAGTATGCACAAGGCTCATGGCGCCGTCACCTGCGCTAGAGCGGCAGCACCAACGGCAATAATCGGGCGGTATTGCGCGCATCTTCCAGCGCCCGGTGTTGTTGACCGGTGAATTGCATGCCCGCCAGTTGCAACGCGCCATTGAGGCCCAGCGGCCGTTCGAGGCGTCGGGCCTTGGCAAAGCGCTGTTTGAGGTTCATGTGCGGCACCCGGCTCAGGACGCTGTCGAGTTGCAGCCGCTGCCATTCCTGAAGCAACTGCTTGCGGTCGTAATCGCCCCAGCTCGCCCAGCCTTCAAGGCGTGTCTGGTGCTGACCGAGCCAGCGCTCGAACGCAGGCCACACTTCACTCAGCGGCTGCGCGGCGTCGATGTTGGCTTGGGTGATGTGCGTGAGTTCGCGGCAAAACGGCGTCAACAACGGGCGCCGCGTCGGTTTGACGAAGCGCTGAAAGTGATCCTGCTCGCGACCGGCGCGATCCACCAGGGTCGCGCCGATCTCGATGATCTCCATCTCCGTAACCGGCCAGCCACCCTCATCGGTGGTGGCTTCCAGATCTATGACCAGCCAATGGGGCATCGCAGGGTTCCTGATTTCCGCGTCCTGATTATTCAGAGCGTAGTCAAACCTTGCGGATGCGCGCGGCGACTACTCGACCTGCAACAGAACCTGACGATTTTTTACCTGATCGCCGACCTTGACCTGCACCCGCTTGAGCACGCCGTCGATGCCGGCCTTGAGCGGGTGCTCCATTTTCATTGCTTCCAGCACCACCAGCAGCTGACCCTTGCTGACCGGGCTGCCTTCGCAGACAAGCACATCGATGATGGCGCCATCCATCGGGGCTTTCAACGTGCCGGAACTGACGCTGGTCTGACTGTCTATCACCGCGTGAGTTCGATCCACCAGGTGCAGGCTGCCAGGGTGGGTGAACAGCCAGAGCTGGTCGTCGCGCAGGCGATAGGCATGGCGCTGGCGCAGGCCGTCGATTTCCAGTGTCACGGCCCCGGCGATGTGTTCGATGAGTTTGAGTTCGATGACGCGCTCCGCGACCTGCACTTCAAACGTGTTGTCCGGGCTGGCGCGCAGTTGCACGTTCCAGTCGCGGGCGTCGAGGCCGATGCGATAGAGCAACGGCGCACCGACGTTGTTACGCCATCCGGACAGCGGGGCGCGATGTTGCTGCGCGGCGGCTTGGTAAAAAATCACCGCCGCGATGGCCAGCTCTTCGGCACTGGGCGAATAGGCGTGCAGGCAATCGTGATCGGCGAAATGTTGAGGGATGAAGCCAGTGCCGAATTCTCCGCTGATGAACTGCGGATGCTGCAACAGGCTGGCGAGCAACCGCTGATTGCTCTGCACGCCCAGCAACACGCTGTCCTGAACCGCACACAACAGTTTGCGCCGGGCCTCTTCACGGGTTGCGCCGTGGGCGATCAGTTTGCCGAGCATCGGGTCGTAGAACGGTGAGACCGACTGCCCTTCGATCAGGCCGTGATCGATCCGCGCACCGCGATCCAGTGCCGGCACCCAGGCTTCGACACGCCCGGTCTGCGGAAGAAAACCTTGGGCCGGATCTTCGGCGTAGAGGCGCACTTCCATCGCGTGGCCATCGAGTTTGACCTGCGCTTGCGACAGCGGCAGAGGCTGGCCTTCGGCAACCAGAAGTTGCCACGCCACCAGATCCAGCCCGGTAATCAATTCAGTCACCGGGTGCTCGACCTGCAACCGGGTGTTCATCTCCAGAAAATAGAACCGGCCATCGGCGTCGAGGAGAAATTCCACGGTGCCGGCGCCGACGTAGTTCACCGCACGCCCGGCCTTGAGCGCCGCTTCGCCCATCGCCTGACGCAGGTCCTCAGTCATCACCGGGCACGGTGCCTCTTCGATGACTTTCTGGTGACGGCGCTGAATCGAACAATCGCGCTCGCCGAGGTAGATCAGGTTACCATGCCGGTCGCCGAACAGCTGCACTTCGACATGGCGCGGTTCGATCAACGCCTGTTCGAGGATCAGTTCGTCGCTGCCGAAACCGTTCAAGGCTTCGGAGCGCGCCGTGCGCAACTGCGCTGGCAATTCCTCGACGCTGTGCACCAGACGCATGCCGCGCCCGCCACCGCCGGCGCTGGCCTTGATCATCAACGGATAACCGATGCGCTCGGCTTCACGGGCCAGGGTCGCGTCGTCCTGCTCGGCGCCTTGATAGCCGGCGATGCACGGCACACCGGCGGCGAGCATGGCGATTTTCGACTGACGTTTGCTGCCCATCAGTTCGATGGCTTCGACGCTGGGGCCGATGAAAATCAGGCCGGCCTGTTCGCAAGCTCGGGCGAATTCGGCATTTTCCGAGAGAAAACCGTAGCCGGGATGGATCGCGTCGGCACCGCTGCGCCGGGCGGCGTCGAGGATCGCCGGGATGTTCAGGTAGGACTGCTGCACCGGCGCCGGGCCGATGTTCACCGCTTGATCGGCCATTTGCACGTGCAATGCGTCGGCGTCGGCATCGCTGAAAACCGCGACCGTGCGATAACCGAGGGCCTGGGCGGTGCGCTGGATGCGGCAGGCGATTTCACCGCGGTTGGCGATCAGGATTTTGTGGAGGGCGGGCATGGTGGTTTTCCTGAATGTTGGCAATTGAAGGGCTTCATCGCGAGCAGGCTCGCTCCCACAGAGTCAGGTGCTCCATCCGGGTTTGCGCTTCTGCACAAACGCCATCGTGCCCTCGATCCCTTCGGCACCGGTCACCGCTGCGCTAAACCACTGCGCGGCTTCGTCCAGCAATTCACTCGACGGCTGGCCGGCGCTGGCCAGCAACAGTTTTTTCGTCACGGCATTCGCCTCGGGAGCGCAACACAAGACGTGGTCGAGCACTTCATCCAGTCGCTCGGCGAGCGCCTGTGGATCCTGCTCGACAAAATGCACAAGCCCCAGGCGTCGGGCCTGATGGCCATCGAAGCGGGCGGCGGTCAGGGCCAGACGTCGGGTCTCGGTGAGGCCGATGCGCTGCACCACAAACGGCGCGATCTGCGCCGGTAACAAGCCGAGGCTGGTTTCCGGCAAACCGAATTGCGCCTGATGATCGGCGATGGCGATATCGCTGACACACGTCAGGCCGAAGCCACCCCCGAGCACAGCGCCCTGCAACACGGTGATCAGCACTTGCGGCGCGTGCTGCGCTTCTTCCAGCAACGACCCGAACGCTCGGTTCAACTCACGATAAGCATCGCTGCCCTGAGCGCGGGCATTGGCCATATCCTTGATGTCGCCGCCGGCACAGAAATGCCCGCCCGCACCGCTCAGCACCAGCGCGCGAACACTACGGTCATCGCGCACGGAGGCGAGCACGGCGCGCAACTCGGCGACCATTTGCAGGCTCATGGCGTTGCGGCTTTCCGGGCGATTGAGGGTGATGTGCAACACGCCGTTGTGCCGTTCCAGCAGCAGCGTCTGGCAATCGGGCAGGGCGCTCATTTCTTTTTCCCCGGCAGGATGCCCATCAGTTTGCAGATGATCCCCAGCATGATTTCGTCGGCGCCGCCGCCAATCGACACCAGCCGCACGTCGCGATAGGCGCGGGCCACCGGGTTGTCCCACATGAAGCCCATGCCGCCCCAGTATTGCAGGCAACTGTCGCTGACTTCACGGCCGAGGCGCCCGGCCTTGAGCTTGGCCATCGAAGCCAGTCGAGTGACGTCCTGGCCTTTCACGTATTGCTCGGTGGCCTGATAGACCAGCGCCCGCAGGCATTCGATTTCGGTCTGCAGTTCGGCGAGGCGGAAGTGGATCACCTGGTTGTCGATCAGCGCATTGCCGAAGGTTTTGCGTTCCTTGCAGTACTCGATGGTGCTGTCGACGCAGTATTCCAGGCCTTTGATCATGTTGGCCGCGCCGAACAGGCGTTCCTCCTGGAACTGCAGCATCTGCATCATGAACCCGGCGCCTTCATGGCCGATGCGGTTGCGTTGGGGAACACGCACGTTGTCGAAAAACACCTGGGCGGTTTCCGAGCTGCGCATGCCGAGCTTGTCCAGATGCGAACTGAGGCTGATGCCCGGCGTGTTCATCGGCACCATGATCAGCGATTTGTTGATGTGTGGTTTGTCGTCCGAAGTGTTGGCCAGCAGGCAGATGAAGTCGGCGCTCGGCGAGTTGGTGATCCACATCTTGCTGCCGTTGATCACATAGTCGTCGCCGTCCTTGCGCGCGGTGGTCTTGAGCCCCGCGACGTCGGAACCGGCGCCGACTTCCGAGACGCCGATGCAACCGACCTGCTCGCCGGTGATGGCCGGGCGCAGGAATTCTTCGCGCAACTCATCGGAACCGAAGCGGGCGAGAGCCGGGGTGCACATGTCGGTCTGCACGCCGATCGACATCGGAATGCCGCCGCAATGAATGGTGCCGAACTCTTCGGCGGCGACGATCGAATAGCTGTAATCCAGGCCCATGCCGCCGAATTTTTCTGGCTTGGAAATCCCCAGCAGGCCGAGGTCGCCGGCCTTGCGGAAAATCTCGTGAATCGGAAAGCGCCCGGCCTTTTCCCATTCATCGACGTGCGGGTTGATCTCGTGCTCGACGAACTGGCGGACGGTACGGCGCAGAGCTTCGTGTTCCGGGGTGAAGATCATTTTTATTGTTCTCCTTTAATCCGTGGCGATCAGAACCGGCTGACGCCGAAGCTGTTGGGTTGCAACGTGCGGATGTCGGCTTCGTGGCAGATGTCCAGCAGGTAACCGAGCAGGGTGCGGGTGTCGCGCGGATCGATCAGCCCGTCATCCCACAGGTTGGCGCTGCCGTAGAGCGCGGTGGACTGGCTGTCGAGTTTCTGCGCGGTGACCTGCTCCAGCATGTCGAGCATTTTCGGGTCGGGCACCAGGCCGTCCTTGAGCTGCTTGGCTTCGGTGACGATGCGCAACACCTTGCCAGCCTGGGCGCCGCCCATCACGGCGGTGCGGCTGTTGGGCCAGGCGAAGATGAAACGCGGATCGAGCCCACGTCCGCACATCGCATAGTTGCCTGCGCCGTAGGAGCCGCCGACCACAATCGTCAATTTCGGTACCCGCGCATTGGCCACGGCCTGGATCAGTTTCGAACCGTGCTTGATCACGCCGTGCTGTTCCGATTCGGTGCCGACCATGAACCCGGTGGTGTTGTGGAAAAACAGCAGCGGCGTCTGGCTCTGGTCGCACAGTTGAATGAACTGCGCCGCCTTGCTCGCACCGTTAGGCGTGATCGGACCGTTGTTGCCGATGAAACCGCAGGCGCGGCCCTGAATTTTCAGGTGCCCGCAAACGGTCTGTTGATCGAACTCTCCCTTGAACTCCAGAAAGCGCGATTCGTCGGCGATCCGCGCAATGATTTCGCGCACGTCGTAGGGTTTTTTCGGGTCGTCCGGGATCAGTCCGAGCAGTTCGTCGATGGGGTACAGCGGCTCCTTGAATTGCGGCTCGGGCAGCCACGGTATTTGCTCGTTCCAGTTCAGCAGGCTGACGATTTCCCGCGCCTGACGCACGCCGTCGGCATCGTTTTCGGCCAGGTATTCGGCGGTGCCGGCGACTTGCGCGTGCATCTCGGCGCCACCCAGTTCTTCGTCGGTGGCGACTTCACCGGTCGCCGCTTTAAGCAACGGCGGGCCGGCAAGAAACAGCTTGGCCTTGCCGCGCACCACCACCACGTAATCCGACAGCCCCGGCTGATACGCGCCGCCGGCCGTGGCCGAACCGTGCACCACGGTGATCTGCGGCAAACCCATGGCCGACATCCGTGCCTGATTGGCAAAACTGCGCGCGCCTTCGACGAAGATTTCCGCCGCATAGTTGAGGTTGGCGCCGCCGCTTTCGGCGAGGGTGATCACCGGCAGTTTGTTTTCCTGGGCGATCTGTTGCAGGCGCAGGGATTTTTTCAGACCCGACGGGGAAATCGTCCCGCCCTTGATTGCGCTGTTGTTCGCCACGATCAAGGCACGAACGCCGGACACGTAGCCGATGCCGGCGATCAAGCCGCCACCGGCCGAGCTGCCGTCCTTGTCGTCGTGGAGTTTGTAGCCGGCCAGGCTCGCCAGCTCGAGGAATGGCGCGCCGGGGTCGAGCAGCAGATTCAGGCGCTCACGGGGCAGCAATTGTCCGCGTTTGTCGAATTTCGGTTTGGCTTCGGCAGCCTTGTTCAGCAGGTTCTGTTCGAGCTGCTGGACTTGCTCGATGGCGGCGAGCATCGCTGCGCGGTTGCGGGCGAAGGCTTCGCTGTGCGGGTCGAGCTGAGATTGAATGACCGGCATGGCTTACTCCTTGTCCTTCAAAACGTCCGGCATATAGGCCCGGTGAAAACCGTTGAACGATTCGCTGTGGCTCGCCTTGTGCAACGGCCATGCGCGGCTGCCCAGGCTTGCCGCGCCGTCGATGCGCAAGGTGCTGCCGCTGATGAACGCGGCAGCGGGGCTGAGCAGAAACACGATCGCTGCGCTGACCTCCGATTCGGTGCCGATGCGCTTGAGCGGCACGTGTTCGCGCAAGGTCGGGATCACGGCTTTGAACGCGCCTTCGTAAGTGTCCATGCCGCTGGAAGCGATCCAGCCGGGGGCTACCGCATTCACCCGTACCCCGGCGTAACCCCATTCGAACGCCGCCGTTTTGGTGAAGTTGTCCATGCCCGAGCGCGCGGCGCCGGAGTGGCCCATGCCGGGCATGCCGCCCCACATGTCGGCGAGCATGTTGACGATGTTGCCGCCGTGTTTGCTCATCGACTGGTTGAACACTTCCCGGGCCATCAGGAAACCGCCGACCAGATTGGTGCGCAGTACGGTTTCGAAGCCTTTCTGATTGATCGAGGCCAAGGGCGACGGATACTGGCCGCCGGCATTGTTGACCAGCCCGTGGATCGGCCCGTGTTCGCGGATCAGTTCGCTGACCAGCGCCTTCACCGCCTCTTCATCACGGATATCGCAGGCCTTCCAGTGAGCGCGACCGCCATCCTCGGCAATTTCAGCGGCGACGGTTTGCAGCTTTTCCGGCTTGCGCCCGACCAGCACCACGGTTGCCCCGAGCGCCGCCAGTTCATGGGCGGTGCAACGCCCGATGCCACTGCCGCCACCGGTGACGATGACGGTCTGGCCGCTGAACAGATCAGCCCTGAAAATCGATTCGAACGCCATGGTGCCAATCCTCTAGTCGAACTGTTCGGCGATGCTCTGCGGCACCGGGATCTGGATTTCCAGTAGTTGTTGGGCGAAGGCCTTGCCTTGCGGGTCGATGCGCAGACTCGCCACGCCGCCGCCACCGAGGGCGTTTTCCAACAGGAAGTTGAGGCTGTGGGTGCCCGGCAGATACCAGCGCTCGACCCGGCCGTGAATCGGGTCGAGGACATGGCTCATCCAGTCAACGACTACCGCCTGGGTCAGCGCTTCGGCGATCCACGGCAGGTATTCCGGACGACGCGGCATCACGCCAATGTTGCTGTGATTGCCTTTGTCGCCGGAGCGCGCCACGGCCAGTTTCACCAAGGGCACGCTCGCGTCGGCGCGGCCCTGGGGTTTGGGTGTTTCGTGGGGCAGGGGCAGATCCTGGCTGTCGAGGGTGGCGGGGGCGGGCAGGGCAAACGGGTGAGATTCGCCAGCGATGTCGATCTGCAATGTGCAGGCGCTTTTGTCGATCAGGAACGAGAACAGCCGGATCAGCGGATACACCGTCGGCCGTCCGCCGACGATGCCGGTCAGCCCCGGCGCCATGCCGGTCGCGGCCTGGGCGATCTCGCGGGAAAACAGGATCAGCGCCTGTTTGTTCGAGTGGCGCACGGCGAGTTTGATCACCACTTCGCGGCTGTCCCGGCGCTGGCCGTGAGGGCCGTAGGTGGCTTCGCTGCCGAGCAGTTCGACGTGGGTTTCGGTGTAGGGGCCGAGACCTTTCTGGTCGAGCATTTCCGAGGTTTTGTCGAGGATCGCCTGGCTGACGCGCCGGGCTTTTTCCACCGCATCGATGCCGGCGATCAGGCAGCTGGCGGTGCAACGGAAACCGTCCGGATACGTTGCGCTGACCTTGTATTGGTCGCTGGGCGGCAAGCCTTTGGCACCGTGGACCCGGACGGCGTTTTTGCCTTGTTGCTGGAGTTTGACCTGGCTGAAATCGCAGACCACATCGGGCAACAGATAGGCCTGCGGATCACCGATTTCGTAGAGCATCTGCTCGCCGACAGTCAGCGGCGTGACCAGCCCGCCGGAGCCTTCGGGTTTGCTGACGATGAACTGGCCGTCGGCGCTGACTTCGACGATCGGGAAACCGATGTGCTCGTAATCCGGCACGTCGCGCCAGTCGGTGAAGTTACCGCCGGTGCACTGCGCGCCGCATTCGATGATGTGCCCGGCCAGAGCGGCTTGCGCGAGTTTGTCGTAGTCGTGCCATGACCAGCCGAATTCGTGCACCAGCGCAGCGCTGACCACTGCGCTGTCGACCACCCGGCCGGTGATGACGATGTCGGCGCCCAGACGCAGTGCTTCGACAATGCCCGGTGCACCGAGGTAGGCGTTGGTCGAAACACACATCGGCGGCAGCGGGGCGCCGCTGAACATTTCCGTGATGCCTTGGGAGGCGAGTTTTTTGAAGTGGGGTTGCAGGTCATCGCCCGACAGCACGGCGATTTTCAACGATACGCCGGCCTTGTCGCAGGCCGCTTGCAGGGCGGCGGCACAGGCTTTTGGATTGACTCCGCCGGCATTGCTGATGACGCGAATGTTCTGTTCGGCCAGTTGCGGCAGCAGGGGGGCGAGGACTTCGATGAAGTCTCCCGCGAACCCGGCCTGCGGGTCCTTCATGCGCGCGCCGGCCATGATCGACATGGTGATTTCGGCCAGATAGTCGAAGACCAGATAATCCAGCTGTCCGCCCGCCACAAGCTGCGCGGCGGCGGTCGAGGTGTCTCCCCAGAATGCGCTGGCGCATCCGATGCGAACCGTGGTGGGCATTTTGATCTCCGACTCAGCAACCTGTGACAGAAGTGCATCGAGACTACCAAGCAAGCGCTTGGTTTGTAAACGCCTGGAATTATCTTCTGCCCAAGCGCTTGCTTGGTCACCGCCGGCGGCTTAAATTGCCCGCGCAACCCCGCCGTTTCTGCGGCGTACGGCGCATTTGACTGATCGACTGTAGGAGAGAACGGGTGGACGAGCAAAAAGCCCTGAGGGTCATGCGTGAACTGGTCGATGCCGGCCAGCTGACCGATCCGGACAGCGCTCGCGGCAAACTGCTGCAAGTGGCGGCCCACCTGTTCCGCAACAAAGGCTATGAACGCACCACGGTGCGCGATCTGGCCGGTGCCGTGGGGATTCAGTCCGGCAGCATCTTTCATCACTTCAAGAGCAAGGATGAAATCCTGCGGGCGGTGATGGAAGAAACCATCCGCTACAACACCGCGCTGATGCGTGCGGCCCTTGCCGATGCCGCCGATGTGCGCGAGCGGGTGCTGGCGCTGATCCGCTGCGAACTGCAGTCGATCATGGGCGGCAGCGGCGAGGCGATGGCGGTGCTGGTGTATGAATGGCGCTCGCTGTCCGAAGACGGCCAGGCCAAAGTGCTGGCGCTGCGCGACATCTACGAAGACCTCTGGCTGCAAGTACTCGGCGAGGCCAAAGAGGCGGGATTCATCCGTGGCGACGTGTTCATTACCCGACGTTTTCTCACGGGCGCATTGTCCTGGACCACCACCTGGTTCCGTGCCGGCGGCAGCCTGAGCCTCGATCAACTGGCCGAAGAAGCGCTGATTCTGGTGCTCGAAGAGCGCTAGGCGCTTTCTATCGGCCCGGGAAACTGGCTAACTGGGCGAAACCGCCTAGCTTGAATGCAATGATCGGTACTTTTTCGGGGAGTGGGGTGTTTTGAAGTCTTCGCCAATTCGGACGGCCGCCGGGCTGATGCTCGCAGCGCTGGCTGCATTATGGGTATTGCCTGCTCCGGCGGCGCAAGTGGTTCGGGTGGGCGCGGCGCATTTTCCGCCCTACACCATTCGCCCGGAAAACGGCGCTGATACAGGGCTGCTGCCGGAATTGGTCGCGGCTTTGAACAGCGCCCAGAGCGACTATCGTTTCGAGCTGGTGCCCACCTCGATTCCTCGCCGGTTCGGCGATTTCAAGGACGGCCGCACCGACATGGCGATCTTCGAAAATCCGGACTGGGGCTGGAAAGACATTCCCCACATCACCGTCGACATGGGCCTGGAGGACGCGGAGATTTTCGTCGCGCAGAACAAGCCCGGTCGCCAGCAGAATTACTTCGCCGATCTCAAGGGCAAAAGGCTGGCGCTGTACAGCGGCTACCACTACGAATTCGCCAACTTCAATGCCGATCCCAAATACCTCGCTGAAACCTACAGCGCCACGCTGACCTATTCCCACGACAGCAATCTGCTGATGGTCTTGCGCGGGCGCGCAGACATTGCGTTGGTGACCCGCTCGTACCTGTTCGATTACCTGCTGCGCAACGAAAAGGTGCGCGACGAGTTGCTGGTGTCCCAGCGCATCGACCAGATCTACCACCATTACGCGATTCTCAGTCCGAAGGCCCCGATCACCGGCGAAGCCTTCGGTAAACTGCTGCAAGGCCTGCGCGACAGCGGGCAGATGCTGAAGATCTTCGATCCATACAAGATTGCAGTGGTGCCGGTACCGCATCAGTGACCGGCGGTTTTTGCCCACCGGCCTAAATTTCCCGCCCCGGCTCACGTCCCATCGTTGAACTGTCGACGATTATCGTGAGCCCGACCCATGTCCAATCTGAATGACCTGACTGCCCTGGCCCTGCCTTCGGGCAGCCAACTGGTAGCCGATGCCACCGAAAGCCGTCTGAGCCTGAGCCTGGACGGGCAACCGCTGATTCGCCTGCGTCTTGATCGTGAAGGCCAGGGGCCGATCCAGATCGATGAACGCTATGCACTGCCGCCGGGCCAGGCACTGTGGGCGGCCTGTTATTGGCTGTTTGCCCGGGATCCGGCGCGTCAGCAATTGATCTGGCAACTGGATCAGACGCCAACCGAAGCCTTGCTCAGCGGTTTGCTGGTGGGCACTGAAGTGGCGGGTGAGTATCGCTGCGAGCGCACGCTGTTCTGGCAACTGCCGCAGCCGTGGCTCGGCACCTCACTGACCGGAAGCTATCCGCAGCAGATGGTCATCAGCAACGGCAAGCGTCATCCGCTGCGACCGGTGAAACCGCGTGGTGAGGTTTATCGGCGTTTCGATGCGCGCCTTGGTGCCTGGATTTCCCTGCGAACGGTGGAGATCGAGCAGGATCTGGCGCGTTTCAATCGCTGGCAGAACAGCCCGCGCGTCGCCAGTTTCTGGCAGGAAGAGGGCAGCCTCGAACAGCATCGCGAATACCTGAGCAAGCTCGACGCCGATCCGCACACGCTGACCCTGATCGGTTGTTTCGATGATCAGCCGTTTGCCTATTTCGAAGCCTACTGGGCCAAGGAAGATCGCATCGCGCCGTTCTACGATGCCGACAATTACGATCGCGGCATTCACATGCTGGTCGGAGAAGAAGACCATCGCGGCCCGCACAAGGTGGCGAGCTGGCTGTCGGCGCTGGTGCACTACCTGTTCCTGGATGATCCGCGTACTCAGCGAGTGGTCGCCGAACCGCGCGCCGACAACGCGAAGATGATCGGCCACATGCACAACCAGTGCTTCCATTGCGAAAAGGAGTTCGACTTCCCGCACAAGCGCGCGGCGCTGATGATCCTCGGGCGCGAGCGGTTCTTCGACCGGTGCACGCTGGTGTGATTTTTCGCTGAAAACAAAAAAGATCGCAGCCCTTCAACGAAGGCTGCGATCTTTTTTTTGCGGTCGGTTTTTATCAGCGACGGTTCGCGGACACTGCATCGGCGCGGCTGCCGGATACCTTGCGGCAGTGCACCAGCGCATCGCGAATCATGAAGTTGACCAGAGTTGGCGAAACGCCGAGTTCCTTGGCAATGTCCTTCTGCGGCACGCCGTGCAGACGGTACATCTCGAACGCATAGCGGGTGCGGACCGGCAGCTCGGTCAGCGCGTCGGCGATGTGTTCAAGGGTCGAGAAATTGATGTGCGAGGTTTCCGGCGAAGCGCCCTGAATGACCACGTTCAACCCTTCCTCCTCGGGGCCGGCGTACTTCTGCTCCAGCGCCTGTTTGCGGTAGTGATCGATCGCCAGGTTGCGCACGATCTGGAACAGATAACTCAGCTGGGCCTTGATCGACGACGTGATCGGCGGTGCCGACTGCAGTCGGAAGAACGCATCCTGAACCACATCTTCGGCGCGTGACCGGCAGCCGGTAATGCGGGCTGCAATCTTGACCAGAATCAGTCGATTGTCGACGAATGCCTGAAGTAGCGGTGAATCGCACCTGCTTGTGGATACTTGTTCCGTCATGGAAATCACCTTGCTGCCAATAGGTTAGTGGGACGCCTGGGGGACGGGGCCGTCCTACACATCGAGCGACAAATTATGTTGAATGATAATGATTGTCAATTGAGAAAGAGAACTAATGATCCATAACAGTGCGATCTGAGAACTGCGACACGCCGCCGCACTCGCCCAAGCGCCCAGCCCCGTTGGCGATCCAGCCTGCCGACTAATTATTTCAAGACGTCATCCGTTCTCATTGGTGAATGGATCCGGGTACGCAGCCCCGGACCTACCGCATTCCAATGCCTTGCACGGTCGGCGAAGACCGTGTCCCGCATGCCTTGCACGGGCATGCCGCAGCCAACCCGATTCCACCAGCAAGCCGAATTCAGGCAGGAAACCTCATGACCGACGCGTTCGAACTCCCCAGCACCCTGGTCCAAGCCCTCCAGCGCCGCGCGGCCCTGACGCCGGATCGGCTGGCCTTGCGCTTTCTCGCCGAAACCGAGGAACAGGCTGTGGTGCTCAGTTATCGCGAACTCGATCGGCGTGCGCGCACCATCGCTGCCGCATTGCAGGCCGAGGCCGGATTCGGTGATCGCGCGGTGCTGCTGTTTCCGAGCGGCCCGGATTACGTGGCGGCGTTCTTTGGTTGCCTGTACGCGGGCGTGATCGCGGTGCCGGCTTATCCGCCGGAATCGGCCAAGCGTCACCATCAGGAACGCCTGCTGTCGATCATTGCTGACGCCGAGCCGCGCTTGCTCCTGACCAGCGCCGACCTGCGCGACGCCTTGCAGCAAATCGAAGGCGCGCCGCCGCTGTTGTGCGTCGACACCCTCGACGCTGCACTGGCCGAACGCTGGGTCGAACCGACCTTGCCGCAAGACCACATCGCCTTCCTGCAATACACCTCAGGTTCGACCGCGTTGCCCAAAGGCGTGCAAGTCAGCCACGGCAATCTGGTGGCCAACGAGCTGTTGATCCGCCATGGCTTCGGCATCGACGTGAACCCGGACGACGTGATTGTCAGCTGGCTGCCGCTGTACCACGACATGGGCCTGATCGGCGGTCTGCTGCAACCGATCTTCAGTGGTGTGCCGTGCATCCTGATGTCGCCGGCCTACTTCCTCGGCCGGCCGTTGCGCTGGCTCGAAGCGATCAGCCAATACGGCGGCACCATCAGCGGTGGCCCTGACTTTGCCTATCGTCTGTGCAGCGAGCGGGTCAGTGAGTCGGCGCTGGAACGCCTCGACCTGAGCCGCTGGCGCGTGGCCTATTCCGGCTCCGAGCCGATCCGTCTCGACACCCTCGAGCGCTTCGCCGAGAAATTCACCGCGTGCGGTTTCAGCGAAAGCAGTTTCATGGCGTCCTACGGTCTGGCCGAAGCGACCCTGTTCGTCGCCGGCACACCGCGTGGCAAAGGTATTCCTGCACTGCGCGTCGACGATCAAGCCCTGGCACAGAACCGCGCCGAAGCGGGCGAGGGCAGCCCGATCATGAGCTGCGGCATCAGTCAGCCCGATCATGCGGTGCTGATCGTCGAGCCGAACACCCTCGAAGAACTGGCCGACAACGCCGTCGGTGAAGTCTGGGCCGCCGGCCCGAGCATCGCCCTCGGCTACTGGCGCAACCCCGAGGCCAGCGCCAAGACTTTCGTCCAGCACGCCGGCCAGACCTGGCTGCGCACCGGTGACCTGGGCTTCATCCGCGACGGTGAACTGTTCATCACCGGTCGCTTGAAAGACATGCTGATCGTGCGCGGTCACAACCTCTATCCGCAGGATCTCGAAAAGACTGTCGAGAACGAAGTGGAGGTGGTGCGCAAGGGCCGCGTCGCCGCGTTCGCGGTCAATCAGAATGGCGAAGAAGGCATCGGCATCGCGGCGGAAATCAGCCGCAGCGTGCAGAAAATCCTCCCGCCTGAAGCGCTGATCAAAGCCATTCGCCAGGCCGTGGCCGAGGCGTATCAGGAAGCGCCGAGCGTGGTGGTGCTTCTGAACCCGGGCGCGCTGCCGAAGACCTCCAGCGGCAAGCTGCAACGTTCGGCCTGCCGCAATCGCCTGGCTGATGGCAGCCTCGACAGCTACGCGGTGTTCCCGTCGGCCACCGCTGAAACCGCTCATGAGTCGACCGCGTCCGCCTCCGAACTGGAAGCGTTGATCGGAAACATCTGGGCCGAGCAACTCAACATCAAACAGGTCAACGCCGACGACCATTTCTTCCTGCTCGGCGGCAACTCGATCGCCGCGACTCAGGTGATCGCCAAGGTTCGCGAAGAGCTGAGCCTGGAGCTGAACCTGCGCCTGCTGTTCGAAGCGCCAACCCTGTCCGCGTTCGCCGCAGCCGTCGCGCAACAGCAACAGGACGGCGGCAGCGCCCAGGGCGAAATCACCGCACTGTCGCGCACCGAAGCACTGCCGCAATCCCTGGCGCAAAACCGTCTGTGGATCACCTGGCAGCTCGACCCGCAGAGCAGCGCCTACAACATTCCCGGTGCCCTGCGCTTGCGCGGCGAACTGGACGAAGACGCCCTGCGCGCCAGTTTCCAGCAACTGATCGAACGCCACGAATCCCTGCGCACGCGCTTCTTCGAGCGCGACGGTGTGGCACTGCAACAGGTCGAAGTGGCGGGTGAGTTCAACCTGCAACTGATCGACATCAGCGACCTGCCGGCCAGCGAACGTGAAGCCCGTGCACAACAGATCCGCGAAGACGAAGCCCGCACCCAGTTCGATCTGGAGAAAGGCCCGCTGCTGTGGGTGACGCTGGTTCGCCTTGATGAAGAAGACCACCAGTTGCTGGTGACCCCGCACCACATCATCGCCGACGGCTGGTCGCTGAACGTGCTGATCGACGAGTTCTCGCGCCTGTACGCCGCCGCTTCCCAAGGTCAGCGCGCCGAACTCGCGCCGCTGCCAACCCAATACGCCGACTACGGCAGCTGGCAGCGCCAATGGCTGGCGCAAGGCGAGGGCGAACGGCAACTGGCGTACTGGAAAGCGCAGTTGGGTGACGAGCATCCGACCCTGGAGCTGGCGACTGACCATCCACGTTCTGCCAAACAAATTCACAGCGCCGCACGCCACAGCGTTCGTCTGGGTATCAGCCTCAGCGATGCCATTCGCCAGACGGCACAGGCTTATCAATCCACCCCGTTCATGCTGCTGCTTTCGGCGTTCCAGAGCCTGTTGCATCGCTACAGCGGCCAGCGCGATATTCGCATCGGCGTACCCAACGCCAACCGTCCGCGCCTGGAAACCCAGGGCCTGATCGGCTTCTTCATCAACACCCAGGTGCTGCGTGCCGACGTCGATTCGCGTCTGCCGTTCACCGAACTGCTGGCGCAAACCCGCCAGGCTGCACTCGGTGCTCAGGCGAATCAGGATCTGCCATTCGAACAACTGCTCGAAGCCTTCCCGCAGGCGCGCGAGCAGGGCCTGTTCCAGGTCATGTTCAACCACCAGCAGCGCGACCTGAGTGCGCTCAAACGTCTGCCGGGCCTGCTGGCCGAAGAACTACCGTGGCACAGCCGCGAGGCCAAGTTCGATCTGCAACTGCACAGTGAAGAAGACCGAAACGGTCGCCTGACGCTGTCCTTCGACTACGCCGATGAACTGTTCGACGCCGCGACCATCGAGCGCCTCGCCGAGCATTTCAGCAACCTGCTGCGTGCCGTCTGCGAACGTCCGGAACAAACCATCGGCGATCTGCAATTGCTGACCGCCGCCGAAAATACTCAGCAAAGCGAATGGAGCATCGCCCCGTGCACCCCGGCGCAACAATGGCTGCCGGAGCTGCTGAATGAACAGGGACGGCAAACCCCTGATCGCACTGCGCTGGTGTGGGACGGCGGCAGCCTCGACTTCGCCGAACTGCACGCCCAGGCCAACCGTCTCGCCCATTACCTGCGCGACAAAGGCGTCGGCCCGGACGTGTGCGTGGCCATCGCCGCCGAGCGTTCGCCGCAACTGCTGATCGGCCTGCTGGCGATCATCAAGGCCGGTGGCGCCTACGTACCGCTGGACCCGGATTACCCGGTCGATCGCCTGGCCTACATGCTCAGCGACAGCGGCGTCGAATTGCTGCTGACCCAGACTGCATTGCTCGACCGCTTGCCGGTCAGCGAAGGCGTCAGCGTGATCGCCATGGACACCCTGCACCTGGAAAACTGGCCGAGCCAGGCACCGGGTCTGCATCTGCACGGCGACAACCTCGCCTACGTGATTTACACCTCCGGCTCCACCGGCCAGCCGAAAGGCGTGGGCAACACTCACGCGGCACTGGCCGAACGTCTGCAATGGATGCAGAACACCTATCGCCTGAACGACACCGACGTGCTGATGCAAAAGGCACCGATCAGTTTCGACGTGTCGGTGTGGGAATGCTTCTGGCCGCTGATCACCGGTGCGCGCCTGCTGATCGCCGGCCCCGGCGAACACCGCGATCCGCATCGCATCGCACAGCTGGTTCAGCAGTACGGCGTGACCACGCTGCACTTCGTGCCGCCGCTGCTTTCGCTGTTTATCGACGAGCCTTTGAGCGCCGAATGCACCAGCCTGCGTCGCGTGTTTTCCGGCGGTGAGGCGCTGCCGGCGGAGCTGCGTAACCGCGTGCTGGTGCAACTACCGGCGGTGCAACTGCACAACCGTTATGGCCCGACCGAAACCGCGATCAACGTCACTCACTGGCATTGCAGTGTGGCGGATGGCGAGCGTTCGCCGATTGGTCGTCCGCTGGGCAACGTGGTTTGCCGCGTGCTCGACAGCGATCTGAATCCAGTGCCGGCCGGTGTGCCGGGTGAACTGTGCATCAGCGGCATCGGTCTGGCTCGTGGTTACCTCGGCCGTCCGGCGCTGACCGCCGAGCGTTTCGTGGTTGATCCGCTGGGCGAGCAGGGCGTGCGTCTGTACCGCACCGGTGACCGCGCACGCTGGACGAATGATGGCGTGATCGAATACCTCGGCCGTCTCGATCAGCAGGTCAAACTGCGCGGCTTCCGCGTCGAGCCGGAAGAAATCGAAGCCCGTCTGCTGGCTCAGGACGGCGTGGCGCAGGCCGCCGTGCTGGTGCGCGAAACCGTCGCCGGCCCGCAACTGATCGGCTACTTCACCGCCACTGATGCCAGTGAAGATCAGGACGGGCAAATCGCGCGCTTGAGGGCCGCACTGGCCGCCGAGCTGCCGGAATACATGGTCCCGGCGCAACTGATGCGCCTGGACGCAATGCCCCTGAGCCCGAGCGGCAAACTCGACCGCCGCGCCTTGCCCGAGCCGCAATGGCAGGTGCGCGAACACGTCGAGCCGGTCACCGAGCTGGAACAGCAGATCGCCGCAATCTGGCGCGAAGTGCTGGGCCTGAAACAGGTCGGCCTGCGCGACGACTTCTTCGCTCTCGGCGGTCACTCGCTGCTGGCCACCCAAATCATTTCCCGCACCCGGCAGGCCTGCGACGTCGAGCTGCCGTTGCGTGCCTTGTTCGAACACAGCGAACTGGGTGATTTCGCCGAACAGATCCGCCAAATCCAGGCCAGCGGTCGCACCAACAAACAGCCGCCGATCGACAAGGTTGATCGCAGCAAACCGGTGCCGCTGTCCTACTCGCAGCAGCGCATGTGGTTCCTCTGGCAGATGGAACCGGACAGCCCGGCGTACAACGTCGGCGGCATGGCGCGCCTGCGTGGCGTGCTGGATGTCGGGCGTTTCGAGGCCGCGCTGCAAGCGTTGATCCTGCGCCACGAAACCCTGCGCACCACGTTCCCGAGCGTCGACGGCGTGGCCCGTCAGCAGGTGCATGCCGAGACCGGCGTGCGAATGGACTGGAAGGATTTCTCGAAACTCGCCGCCGACGTGCGCGAGCAGAAAGTCCAGCAACTGGCCGACGACGAAGCGCACCTGCCGTTCGATCTGGAGACCGGCCCGCTGCTGCGCGCCTGTCTGGTCAAGACCGCCGAGCAAGAGCATTACTTCGTCCTGACCCTGCACCACATCGTCACCGAAGGCTGGGCGATGGACATCTTTGCCCGTGAGCTCAGCGCGCTGTACGAAGCGTTCGTCGATGACCGCGAATCGCCGCTGGAACCGTTGCCGGTGCAGTACCTCGACTACAGCGTGTGGCAGCGCAACTGGCTGGAGTCCGGCGAGCGTCAGCGTCAGCTCGACTACTGGACCGCACAACTGGGGCGCGAACATCCACTGCTGGAACTGCCGGGCGACCGTCCGCGTCCACCGGTGCAAAGCCATCAGGGCGAACTGTTCCGTTTCGACCTCAGCGACGATCTCGCCGCACGGGTTCGGGCGTTCAACGCGCAGAACGGTCTGACCCTGTTCATGACCATGACCGCCGCACTCGCCACATTGCTCTATCGCTACAGCGGCCAGACCGATCTGCGCATCGGCGCGCCGGTGGCCAACCGTATCCGCCCGGAAAGCGAAGGCCTGATCGGTGCGTTCCTCAACACTCAGGTGCTGCGTTGCCAGCTCGACGGCCAGATGTCGGTCGGTGAATTGTTCGAGCAGGTGCGTCACACCGTGATCGAAGGCCAGTCCCATCAGGACCTTCCGTTCGATCATCTGGTGGAGGCGTTGCAGCCACCGCGCAGTGCCGCGTACAACCCGTTGTTCCAGGTGATGTGCAACGTCCAGCGCTGGGAATTCCAGCAAAGCCGCATGCTCGCCGGCATGACTGTCGAGTACCTGGCCAACGATGCGCGGGCGACCAAGTTCGACCTCAACCTGGAAGTCACCGACCTCGATCACCGTCTGGGTTGCTGCCTGACTTACAGCACTGATCTGTTCGACGAGCCGACCATTGCGCGCATGGCCAAGCACTGGCGCAACCTGCTGGAAGCGCTGATCGCTGACCCGCAGCAACGCCTCAGTGAACTGCCGTTGCTCGATGCGCCTGAGCAACAGCAATTGCTCGACAGCCTTGGCGTCGAGCCGGGCGAGCGTCGTCTCGACCAGTGCATTCATCACCTGTTCGCTGAGCAAGCGCTGGCGCGCAAAGATGCACCGGCCCTGACCTTCGCCGGGCAGACCCTGAGCTACGCCGACCTCGACGCCCGCGCCAACCGTCTGGCCTGGGCCCTGCGTGAACGCGGTGTCGGCCCGCAAGTGCGGGTCGGCCTGGCGCTGGAGCGTTCGCTGGAAATGGTCGTCGGCCTGTTGGCGATTCTCAAGGCCGGCGGCGCCTATGTGCCGCTGGATCCTGAATACCCGCTCGACCGCCTGCATTACATGATCGAAGACAGCGGCGTCGGCCTGTTGCTCAGCGACCGCGCGATGTTCAAGGCCCTCGGCGAGCTGCCGTCGAACGTGGCGCGCTGGTGCCTGGAAGACGACAGCGCGGCGCTGGCCGATTACCCGGCAACCGAGCTGCCATTCATCAGCCTGCCGCAGCATCAGGCGTACCTGATCTACACCTCGGGCTCCACCGGCAAGCCGAAAGGCGTGGTGGTGTCCCACGGTGAAATCGCCATGCATTGCCAGGCGGTGATCGAGCGCTTCGGCATGCGTTCGGACGACTGCGAACTGCACTTCTATTCGATCAACTTCGACGCCGCCACCGAGCGTCTGCTGGTGCCGCTGCTGAGCGGTGCGCAGGTAGTGTTGCGTGCGCAGGGTCAGTGGGACGCGGAAGAAATCTGCGGGCTGATCCGTGAACATCGGATCAATATTCTCGGTTTCACCCCGAGCTACGGCAGCCAGTTGGCGCAGTTCCTCGCGACGCAAAACGACATCCTGCCGGTGCGCATGATCATCACCGGCGGCGAAGCGCTGACCGGCGAGCACCTGCAACGAATTCGCGCGGCGTTCAAGCCGAGCCTGTTCTTCAACGCCTACGGCCCGACCGAAACCGTGGTCATGCCGCTGGCCAGCCTTGCGCCCGAGGTGCTGGAAGAGGGCGCCGGCAGTGTGCCGATCGGCAGCGTGATCGGTGATCGCGTGGCCTACATTCTCGACGCCGATCTGGCGCTGGTGCCGCAAGGTGCGACCGGTGAATTGTTCGTCGGCGGCGCCGGTCTGGCGGTGGGGTATCACGAGCGTGCGGGCATCACTGCCGAACGTTTCGTCGCCGACCCGTTTGCTGCCGATGGCGGGCGCATGTACCGCACCGGTGACCTGGTGCGCCAGCGCGCCGACGGTCTTGTGGAATACCTGGGGCGGATCGACCATCAGGTGAAGATCCGTGGTTTCCGGATCGAACTGGGCGAGATCGAAACCCGCCTGCTCGATCACGACTCGATCCGTGAAGCAGTGGTGCTGGCGCTGGATGCGCCGAGCGGCAAGCAACTGGTTGGCTATCTGGTGACCGAGGTCGCTTCGCGCGGCGAAGCCGAGCAAGCCGAACTGCGCGACGCGCTGAAGGCGCACCTGAAGACGCAACTGCCGGACTACATGGTGCCGACGCATCTGATTCTGTTGGCGAGCATGCCGTTGACCGCCAACGGCAAGCTCGACCGCCGCGCGTTGCCGGCACCGGACCCGGAGCTCAATCGTCAGGATTACGTGGCGCCGAGCAACGAGCTGGAGCAAACCCTGGCGCAGATCTGGTGCGAAGTGCTCAACGTCGAGCAGGTTGGTCTGAACGACAACTTCTTCGAATTGGGCGGCGACTCGATCCTGTCGATTCAAGTGGTCAGCCGGGCGCGTCAGCAGGGCATTCACTTCAGCCCGCGTGATCTGTTCCAGCATCAGACCGTGCAGACCCTGGCCGCTGTCGCCAGCCGCAGTGAAACCGTGACCGCCGAGCAAGGTCTGGTGACGGGCGAATCGCGTCTGACGCCGATCCAGCACTGGTTCTTCGACACCGAGATTCCCGAGCGTCAGCACTGGAACCAGGCGTTGTTGCTGGAGCCGACTGTGGCGCTGGAACCGCACCGTCTGGAGCAAGCGCTGTTGGCGATGATTGAGCAGCATGACGCCCTGCGTCTGCGCTTCACCGAGGTCAACGGCGCATGGCAAGCGACCCATCAACCGGTGACCGATGCTGCCGTGCTGTGGCAAGTTCGCGTGCCGTCGATGGACAAATGCGCCGCGCTGTTCGCCGATGCCCAGCGCAGTCTCGACCTTGCCCAGGGCCCGCTGCTGCGTGCCGTGCTGGTCGATGGGCCGGAAGGTCAGCAACGGCTGTTCGTTGCGATCCATCACTTGGTGGTCGACGGTGTGTCGTGGCGCGTTCTGCTCGACGATCTGCAAACCGTGTATCGCCAGCTCGACGCTGATCAGTCGGTGAAACTGCCGGCCAAAACCAGTGCCTTCAAGGACTGGGCGGCGCGCTTGCAGGCTTACGCCGGCAGCGAATCCCTGCGTGAAGAACTGAGCTGGTGGCAAGCGCAACTGGCCGGCCCGACTGCTGATTTGCCGTGCGAGCGTCCTGAGGGCGGTCGCCAGAATCGCCATGCGCAAACCGTCAGCGTGCGTCTGGATGCCGAGCGCACCAAGCAATTGTTGCAACAGGCGCCGAGCGCCTATCGCACGCAGGTCAACGATCTGTTGCTGACCGCGCTGGCCCGCGTGCTGTGCCGCTGGAGCGGGCAGCCGTCGGCGCTGATTCAACTGGAAGGCCACGGCCGCGAAACCCTGTTCGACGAGATCGACCTGACCCGCACCGTCGGCTGGTTCACCAGCGCCTATCCGCTGCGCCTGACCCCGCACAACATCGAAGAGGCCGCCGGGCAGGGCTCTTCGATCAAGGCGATCAAGGAACAACTGCGTGCCGTGCCGCACAAAGGCCTCGGTTATGGTGTGCTGCGCTATCTGGCCGATGACGCCAGCCGTCAGAGCATGGCGGAATTGCCGAATGCGCCGATCACCTTCAACTACCTCGGTCAGTTCGACCAGAGCTTCGGCAGCGACGCGTTGTTCCGACCGCTGGATGAATCGGTTGGCGCCGCCCACGATCCGCACGCACCGCTGCCGAACGAGTTGAGCGTCGACAGTCAGGTGTACGGCGGGGAACTGCTGCTGCGCTGGACCTTCAGCGCCGAACGCTACGACGCGCAGACCATCAACGAGCTGGCCGATGCCTACGTCGGCGAGTTGCAGAGCCTGATCGAACATTGCCTGCAGGACGAGGCCGGTGGCCTGACGCCGTCGGACTTCCCGCTTGCGAAACTGACCCAGGCGCAACTTGACGCATTGCCGGTGCCGGCGGCGCACATCGAAGACGTGTACCCGCTGACGCCGATGCAGGAAGGCATGCTGCTGCACACCTTGCTCGAGCCGGGCACCGGTCTGTATTACATGCAGGATCGCTACCGCATCAACAGCGAACTCGACCCCGAGCGTTTCGCCCAGGCGTGGCAAGCGGTGGTCGCCCGTCACGAAGCGTTGCGTGCGTCGTTCTGCTGGAACGTCGGCGAAGACATGCTGCAAGTGATTCATACGCCGGGTCGCACGCCGATCGAATATCTGGACTGGAGCGCCATCGCAGAAGCCGAGCAGGAGCCGAAATTGCAAGCGCTGCTCAAGTCCGAGCGCGAGGCCGGTTTCGATCTGCTCAATCAGGCACCGTTCCACCTGCGCCTGATCAAGGTCGGCGCGGCGCGTTACTGGTTCATGATGAGCAACCACCACATCCTGATCGATGCCTGGTGCCGTTCGCTGCTGATGAACGATTTCTTCGAGATCTACACCGCTCTGGGCGAAGGTCGCGAAGCACAACTGGCAGTGCCGCCGCGCTACCGCGATTACATCGGCTGGTTGCAACGTCAGAGCCTGGCCGAAGCGCGCCAGTGGTGGCAGCAGAACCTGCAAGGCTTCGAGCGCACCACGCCGATCCCGAGCGACCGTCCGTTCCTGCGTGAGCACGCCGGCGAAAGCGGCGGCATGATCGTCGGCGACCGCTACACGCGACTGAATGTCGAGGACGGCGCTCGTCTGCGCGAACTGGCCCAGGCCCATCAGTTGACCATCAACACCTTCGCCCAGGCGGCGTGGGCACTGGTGCTGCGCCGCATGAGCGGTGATCGCGACGTGCTGTTCGGTGTGACCGTGGCCGGGCGCCCGGTGGAAATGCCGGAGATGCAGCGCACCGTCGGCCTGTTCATCAACAGCATCGCGCTGCGGGTGCAGATCCCGGCGGACGATCAGCGCGCCAGCGTGCGTCAATGGCTGAGCGGTCTGCTCGACAGCAACATGCAACTGCGCGAGTACGAATACCTGCCGCTGGTGAACATCCAGGAACAAAGCGAATTGCCGAAAGGCCAGCCGCTGTTCGACAGCCTGTTCGTGTTCGAAAACGCCCCGGTGGAAGTCTCGGTGCTGGACCGCGCGCAGAGCCTCAACGCGACCTCGGACTCGGGCCGTACCCACACCAACTTCCCGTTGACGGCGGTGTGCTATCCGGGCGACGACCTCGGTCTGCACCTGTCTTACGACCAGCGTTACTTCGACGAGTCGACCATCGAGCGCATGCTCGGCGAGTTCAAGCGTCTGTTGCTGGCGCTGGTCGACGGCTTCCATGGCGATATGGCCGACCTGCCGCTGCTGGGCCATGAGGAACAGGACTTCCTGCTCCACGGCTGCAACCAGAGTGAGCACGACTATCCGCTGGAGCAGAGCTATGTCGCACTGTTCGAAGCGCAGGTCGCACAACATCCGCAACGCACTGCCGCCAGTTGCCTCGATCAGCAGTTGAGCTACGAGCAACTGAACCAGAACGCCAACCGTCTCGGCCATGCACTGGTCGCAGCCGGGGTGCAGATCGATCAACCGGTGGCGCTGCTGGGCGAGCGTAATCTGGATCTGCTGGGCATGATCATCGGCAGCTTCAAGGCCGGTGCCGGTTACCTGCCGCTGGATCCGGGCCTGCCGAGCCAGCGTTTGCAACGGATCATCGAGCTCAGCCGCACGCCGGTGCTGGTGTGCACCGAGGCTTGCCGTGAACAGGCGACGACCTTGCTCGATGAGTTCAGCTGCGCCAACCGTCCACGCTTGCTGGTGTGGGAAGAGGTTCAGGCCGGCGCGGTGTCGTCGGCGAATCCGAACATCTTCAGCGGCCCGGACAACCTGGCCTACGTGATCTACACCTCGGGCTCCACCGGGTTGCCGAAAGGCGTGATGGTCGAGCAGCGTGGCATGCTCAACAACCAGTTGAGCAAGGTGCCGTACCTGAACCTGAGCGACGCCGATGTGATCGCCCAGACTGCTTCGCAAAGCTTCGACATTTCGGTCTGGCAGTTCCTCGCCGCGCCGCTGTTCGGGGCGCGAGTGGACATCGTGCCGAACACCATCGCCCACGATCCGCAAGGTTTGCTGGTGCATGTGCAACAACAGGGCATCACCGTGCTGGAGAGTGTGCCGTCGCTGATTCAGGGCATGCTCGCCTCGGATCGTCTGAGCCTCGACGGGCTGCGCTGGATGCTGCCGACCGGTGAAGCAATGCCGCCGGAACTGGCGCACCAGTGGCTGCTGCGTTATCCGGAGATCGGTCTGGTCAACGCCTATGGCCCGGCGGAATGCTCGGACGACGTGGCGTTCTTCCGCGTCGACCTGGCCTCGACTCGCGGCAGTTATCTGCCGATCGGTACGCCGACCGACAACAACTTGCTGTACCTGCTCGATGGCGCGCTGGATCTGGTGCCGTTGGGTGCGGTGGGTGAGTTGTGCGTCGCCGGCACCGGTGTCGGTCGCGGTTATGTCAGCGATCCGTTGCGCACCGCGCCGGTGTTCGTGCCGAATCCGTTCGGTGCGCCGGGTGAGCGCCTGTATCGCACCGGTGACTTGGCGCGCCGCCGCAGTGACGGGGTGCTGGAGTACGTCGGCCGCGTCGACCACCAGGTGAAAATCCGCGGTTACCGGATCGAGCTGGGTGAAATCGAGGCGCGTCTGCACGAGCAACCGGAAGTCCGCGATGGCGCGGTGGGTGTGCAGGAAGGCGTCAATGGCAAGCATCTGGTCGGCTACCTGGTGGCCGCAGACTCCGCACTGAATCAGAGCGAACGCCTGGAGCGGATCAAGCAGCGCCTGCGCGCCGAGCTGCCGGAATACATGGTGCCGCTGCACTGGTTGTGGCTTGACCGGTTGCCGCTCAACGCCAACGGCAAACTCGACCGCAAGGCCTTGCCGGTGCTGGAGATCGGCCAGTTGCAGAGCGAGGATTACCTGGCGCCGCGCAGCGAGCTGGAGCAGACCCTGGCCGATATCTGGGCCGAGGTACTGAAGGTCGAGAAGGTCGGGGTACGCGACAACTTCTTCGAACTCGGCGGCCATTCGCTGCTCGCCACGCAGATCGCCTCGCGGGTGCAGAAAGCCCTGCAACGGGACGTGCCGCTGCGGGCGATGTTCGAGTGCAGCACGGTGGAGGAACTGGCCGAGTACATCGAAGGGCTGGCGGCAAGCGACATTACCGAGGAGAAGGTTGATCGTCTCAATGATCTGATGGCAGAGCTGGAAGGCTTGTAGTCTTTAACGTCAGTGATCTCGACATCGATCAACCGGAACATGGATGTACGTTTGTATAGTTGACGATCCCGAACCGGCAGCCCAGTCTGCCGGTTCTCTTTTTTGTCGCGGGGGTGATCGATGGCTTTCTTCGAAGTTGACGGACAGGCGCTTCACTACATTGATCAAGGCACGGGCCCGGCGGTGTTGCTGGCCGGCAGCTACCTGTGGGACCAGGCCATGTGGGCGCCGCAGATCGCTGCGCTGTCGCCGCACTATCGGGTGATTGCACTGGATCTGTGGGGCCATGGCGAATCCGGTCGCTTGCCTGAAGGAACTGCTTCGCTGGACGACATCGCCCGTCAGGCACTGGCCTTGCTCGATCATCTGGATATCGATCAGGTGACGCTGGTCGGGCTGTCGGTCGGCGGCATGTGGGGCGTGCGTCTGGCGTTGTCGGCACCGCAGCGGCTCAACGGTCTGGTGCTGATGGACACTTACGTCGGCGTCGAGCCGGAACCGACCCGCCAGTACTATTTCTCGCTGTTCAAACAGATCGAGGAAAGCGGCGGGATCTCCGAGCCACTGCTGGATATCGTGGTGCCTATTTTCTTCCGCCCGGGCATCGATCGAGAGTCGGCGCTGTATCAGGATTTCCGCGCAAAACTCGCCGGCTATCCAGCGGAATGCCTGCGCGAGAGCATCGTGCCGATGGGGCGCATCACCTTTGGCCGTGATGATCTGTTGCCGCGTCTGGGCGAGCTAAATGCGGCCACCACGCTGGTGGTCTGCGGCGATCAGGACAAACCACGCCCGCCGTCGGAAGCACGGGAAATGGCTGAGTTGATTGGCTGTCCGTGTGTGCTGGTGCCGGAGGCGGGGCATATCTCCAATCTGGAGAATCCAACCTTCGTGACCGACACGCTGCTGAAGTTTCTGGCTGAGCTGAAGTAACGAAAACGCCCACGCATTGCGTGGGCGTTTTTTATTTCGGGCCGAGAATCTTCGCCAGTTTGTCCGGCGTCGGCGCGCCTTGCTGTTGTTGCAGTTCGCCCTTGTCGTCCATGTAGAAGATCGCCGGGGTGGCCTGCAAGTCCAGGTCTTCCATCAACTGCATGTTCGCCGCAAGTTTGGTCTGCACGGCGACCGGAATGTCCTTCAAGGCCTTGAGCGTGCTGGCCTTGCCGGCTTTCTCGTGATCTTCCAGGGCTTTGCTCGGGTCTTTGGCGGCGAGCAGGGCGGCGGATTTGGCCGGGCTGTCTTCGCGAATGATGCCGACCATGATGTGCCGCAGTTGCACCTTGCCGGCCTTGACCCATGGGCGAGCCTGTTCCCAGAACATGTTGCAGTACGGGCAGTTCGGGTCGCTGAAAAGGTACACGGTGCGCGGCGCGTCCTTGTTGCCGTCCTGAATCCAGTTGCTGGCCTCGAACTTGGCCCAGACTTCCTTGGCCATCGGCGCGTAGACCAGTTTTTGCAGCGGCGCGCTGCTCAAGTCGTTGCCGTCAGCGTCGTATAGATTACCCAGCAGCACGTGCTTGCCGTCCGGGGTCAGGTACAGCGCCATGCCACGGTTCTGGTACTGCGCGGCGTAACCGCGCAAGCCGTCCGGTGCGTCGAACTGGCCGACGATCTTGGCGCCCTTGGCTTCGATCTTCTTGATCGCTTCAGGCAGTTCTTCGGCGGCCTGGACCGACGGCAAGTGCAGCAGGGCTGCGCTCATGGTCAGCGTCAGCAGGTGGCGGAGGCGGGGCATGGCAGTTTCCTTGAAGAAGAGGTGGCCGGATTCGGGCTGGAAGCCGGGGTGTCGAAGTTTTCCAGGGCGCGGGCCAGGCTGGCATTCGACAACTCGCCCAGATGGCTGCCCAGCAGGCGACCGTCCGGGCTATAGAACAGCGTAGTCGGCAGAGCCATGGAACCCACGGCCTGGCCGAGGCGTCCGCTGCGGTCGAACAGCACGTTGTTCAGGCTCAAGCCCTGGGTTTCGAGAAACGTGGCGACGCTTTGCATGCTTTCGGCCTGGTTGACGAACAGGAACGTCAGGTCCGGGCGTTGCTGCTGGGCGTTTTCCAGCACCGGCATTTCCCGGCGGCACGGCGGGCACCAGGTGGCCCACAGGTTGATCACCAGCGGCCCGCCCTGATAGTCGGTGAGTTTCACGGTTTCCCCGGCGGCGTTGCGCAGGGTGATGTCCGGCAGGCGTGTGCCTTGCTCGTAGATGTTCAGCGACAGGGTCGCCAAAACCCAGAACGCCACGCCGCTGACCACGCCGAACCCCAGCGGTCGACGCAAACCCGGCCGTCGACAGCCGCGATACAGCGCCGCGAGAAGCAGCACGATCACCCCCGGCCAGGCGAGAAAACCGCCGTCGCGCAGGTCGATGATCTGCCACGGGTCGTTGCGATAGTGGCCCCAGTACACAGCGACAAACGCAATGCGCGCCGCCAGCATGCCGAGCAGAAACAGGCTGAACAGCGCCGACTCGGGGTTGTCACCGCCGCGCTTGGCCACCCGCCAGCCGACGAAGGTCGCCAGCGCCAGCGCGCTGATCAGCAGCAGGTGGTTGAGTGCGATGGCAAAGGTGCCGAGGGTGAAGGTCAGCATTAACGGGCGTCTCGGGTGGTGGTCCAGCGTTGCAGGAAAGTATCGGCATCGACCTCGCCGGTGATGCGCTGGCTGCGGCGCTCTTCGCCATCGGCGCCGATCCACACGAAACTCGGTGGCCCCGGCACTTTGTAACGGCCGAGCAATTCGCGGCTGGCGGCATTGTCGGCGGTGACGTCGAGTCGGAGCAAGCGCACATCGCTCAGTGCCTGCATCACCCGCGCCTGGCCGAACACCTGTTTCTCCATGACTTTGCACGACGTGCACCAGTCGGCGTAGTAATCGAGCAGCACCCACTGGCCTTGCGACTTGGCGGCGTCGAGCTCGCGTTGCAGGGCGGCGGGATCCTTGATCGTCGTGAAGGCTTCGTGGCCGCTGGGCGCCGCAAATCCGACGCGGCCGCCGCTGTACACCTGCAACGGCTGATACGGATCGTTACTGCCGCCCGCCGCACCGACCACCAGCAGACTGCCCCACAAGCCAAGCAACAGCGAACTGGCACCGAACAAGTGAGCCACGCGACCAAAGCCGTCAGACTGTTTCCAGGCACTGTAAGCGGCGATCAATAGTAGTGCGCCGCACAGGCCCAGCCACAACGACGGTTCCAGCACCGGACGCAGCATCAGCAGCGCGGTGGCAAGGAACAGGAAACCGAACACGCCCTTGAGCAGATTCATCCACGCGCCGGGCTTGGGCAGGAAGCGATTGCCGACGGTCACCAGCAACAGCAGCGGTACGCCGATGCCAATCCCGAGCGCAAACAGAATCAAACCACCATGCAGCGCATTGCCGCTTTGCGCGATGTAGAGCAGGGCACCGGCCAGCGGTGCTGTCATGCACGGGCCGACCAGTAAACCGGACAGCGCGCCCAATACGCCCGCGCCGATCAGACTGCCGCCGCGCTGACTGCGCGAGGCATGTTCCAGTCGATCCCGCAGGGCCACCGGCAATTGCAGCTCGAAGAAGCCGAACATCGGCAGCGCCAGAACCACAAACACGGCCGCGAACGTCCCGAGCAGCCACGGGTTCTGCAACCACGCCTGCAGGTTGGCCCCCAGCAGCGCGGCGATGACGCCCATCGCCGCATACACCAGCGCCATGCAAACCACATAACTGCCGGCCAGCGCGAAACCGCGACGTGGCGTGGCGCCGCTGCCCACCACCATGCCCGCCAGAATCGGCAGCATCGGCAACGAACACGGTGCAAACGCCAGCAGCAGGCCCAGGCCGAAGAACACCAGCAGACTCCAGCCCAGCGAGTGCTGTTGCAGACCGCTGGCGAGTGCCTGATCCGGCGCTTCATCTGTCGTTGCTGCGGCTTTGCCGCCGAGGTCGATCACTCGGGTTTGCGGTGGATAGCAAAGACCGGCATCGGCACAGCCCTGATAACTGACTTTGATCTGGCCCGTGGCGGCTGCCGGAATCTTCAGTTCCAGACCCTGTCGATAAACCGGTTGCTCACCGAAATACTCGTCGCTGTGGGACTCGCCTTCGGGCAGGGCCGGGACGTTATGTGTCGCCAGCCCGTCGAACTTCAGACGCTTCTGATACAGGTAATAACCGTCGGCAATTTGCCAGAACAGCTGGGTCTCACCGGAATCCAGACGTTCCGAGGTCAGTACGAACGCCTTGTCGACCGGCAGGAACTCCGGTTTTGATGCAAAGGGATCATTCCCTGCCTGGGCCAGACTCGAAATCAACAGTGCAAACAATAGAAAAAAATGACGCATGGAGGAGCCTTGTCCCTGTGCAATTGAGGGGCACAGTGGCGGGCGGCGATTAACCGATGATTAACCGGAGTTATCCATGCGTCGAACCGGCGAGACGCTGCAGCATTGCAAACGAATGAGGGAATCAGAGACCGCGGGTTAACCCGGCGAATGTGCCACTGACATTGCGCACACCTCCCTCGACAGCGCCTTTTTGCATATTGAAAACCACAAACTGGTCATTGGTCAGGAAGATGCACCAGAGGTTATCGCTGAAAGTCGGATCAATCTGCGCCGCAGTAACAAGGCGATCTTTATAAGGTGCAAGTCCGGGCAGTATTGCATTGGCTTGGTGATTGATTTTTTGCGTCACAGTGTGGAATGTCAGACGAGTTCCGTCATTCAACAGGAAAAGAAACTCGTACTTGTGTCCGATGGCTTCCAGCCAGGTGCCGGCAACGATTCTGTCGAAGTAAGGCAGGATCGGCGTCCAGAGAGAGTTGGATAGATCGTAAAAGGCATCAGCCTTGTCATTGTCCTGGTCATAGGCGCACACCCACGGGCGATCACCGTTGTAAAAGAACAACCAGGCAATGTCCTTGTCGCCTGCCCTTGTTTGCGTAAATCCGAAGCGCAGGTGCTTGGCATGGGCATCGAAACCTGGCCAGTTTCCCTTGATCGGTTTTGGATATTCGTTGGGTACTTTTTCATCGCCATTGTTGTAACGGGAGAATTGATCAGTATCTTTGAAGAAGAAGTAAATCCGGTCGGGGCCGGAGCGCCAGTCGATGGCGACGAAGTTGTTAAGTTTGGACATTTTATGTTTTCTTCTGAAGAGTGATGGTTGTCTGATTTGATGTTTGTATGTTTTGCAGTTGGAGGTTATATCGGCAAATAATGGTTATGCACTGATTTAGTGATTGCTGTTTGTGACATTGGGTGGTGTCAAGTTGTTGCCTGTGAACTTGTTAGTTGTCGTTGCAGTAATTGGCGTTGAGAAAGACCTCGCCCGTGGTCGTATACGTCGGGATCGTGCTTTTCCTTGGCGCGGGCAGTGTCCATAATTGCCGCTTAATCCTCTCCTGCTTGAATCGCGTTTTTTCTCATGGAGCTCCCATGCACGTACTGGTTTGCGAAGACGATGAGTTGATCGCCAGCGGGATCGTCGCCGGGCTGACGGCGCAAGGCCTGACGGTCGAGCACGTCAACACCGCCTCCAAGGCGCGGGCGATCCTCAAGGTTGCCGAGTTCGACGTGATGGTGCTCGATCTTGGCCTGCCGGACGAAGATGGCCTCAAACTGCTGCAGCAACTGCGCCAGCAGGGCCTGGAGATTCCGGTACTGATCCTTACCGCGCGGGACTCGGTCACCGACCGTGTCGACGGTTTGCAGTCCGGTGCCGACGACTATCTGCTCAAGCCGTTTGACCTGCGTGAATTGTTCGCCCGTCTGCAAACCCTGTTGCGCCGGGTAGCCGGGCGCAGCGTCAACCTGATCGAACACGGCGCGCTGACCTACGACCCGAGCAGTCGGGAAACCACGCTGGTGGGCCGTTCGGTAGACCTGTCCCGTCGCGAACAATCCCTGCTGCAAGCCTTGCTGCACAACCGTGGCCGGGTGCTGTCCACCGAGCAGTTGAAGGACAGCGTCTACGGTTTCAACGATGAACTGGAGAGCAACGCACTCAACGTGCACATCCATCACCTGCGCAGCAAACTGGGTAAAGGCATCGTCGAAACCGTGCGCGGTCTGGGCTATCGCCTCGGCCCGGCCGATGGTGGAGAACCTGACAAGTGATGAGTCTGCGCCTGCGCCTGAGCCTGACCCTCGGCGCCGCGTTCGCGCTGATCTGGGCACTGGCGGCTGCTTGGATGCTCAGCGACTTGCGCAACCAGATGATGTTTTCCCTCGACCAGCGCCTGGTGGCGTCGGCGCGGATGGTTGCCGGGCTGCTGGAGCAATTGCCCGCTATCCCGAGCAAAGGCGAAGGCACTCACTTCAGCGCCGAGCAACTGAACATTCCCGGCGGGATGGCCTGTCAGGTCAGTTCGCTGCGCGGGGAAATCCTCGCCCGCAGCCACAACAATCCGGAACAGGCGCTGGAAGCCCAGAAGATGGGCTTCCACGATCAGATGATCGATGGCGCGCCATGGCGCAGCTTCACCCTGGCCCGAGGTGATGTGCGAATCACCACCGCCGACCGGGTAATCGAGCGCGAAGCCCTGAACATGTCGATCCTGCTGGCGGCCTCGGTGCCGGTGGGCGTGGCGCTGCTGGGCTGCCTGTGCCTGTTGTGGCTGGGGATCGGGCAGGGCCTGGCGCCGCTCAATCGCTTGCGTGAAGCTTTGATGCGCCGCAATGCCGATTCGCTCGAGCCGCTGCAGCTGCAGTCATTCCCCAGCGAACTGAAACCGCTGCTCGAAACCCAGAACCAACTGTTCCAGCGCATCGGCAAGACGATCGAACGCGAACGTCGCCTGACCGGCGATGCCGCCCATGAATTGCGCAGCCCGCTGACGGCGATCAAGACCCACCTGCAAGTGGCGCGCATGACCGAAGGCAACGCCCGCGATCAGTCCCTGGCCCGGGCCGAGGAGGGCGCCGACCGTCTGCACCGGACCCTTGAGCAATTGCTGTTGCTGGCCCGGGTCGAGGGCAGTCTGTCGTTCGACGACGGTGTGCAATGCAGTGCCGAACAGGTGGCGAAACTGGCGATTCAGGACTCGGCCAGCGACCAGCGCCAGCGCATCAAGCTGCACCTGCCTGAGCGCTTGTCCGGTGCACCCCTGCAAATGCCGGCGGTGTTGTCGATCGCGGCTCTGCGCAACCTGCTGGACAACGCTCTACGTCACACGCCGACGGACGGCGCGGTGGAACTGAGCCTGGAAACCACCGCCAACCGCGTACGTTTCGTGGTGCGCGATTATGGGCCGGGGATTGCCCCGGACGATCTGCAACATCTGACCCAGCGCTTCTGGCGCAACGGCCAGAGCACCGGCTGCGGACTGGGGCTGGCGATTGTTCAGGCCATCGTTCAACGTTGCGCCTGCACCCTGCATTTCGACAGCCGCCCGGATGGTTTGCGGGTCGAGCTGACCATGCCGCTGCAACCGGTCTGACATTTCGCCAGGCACATCAAATGTAACCTCTCTCCATTAGTCATCCGCCGGCCGTGACGTTATTGTCGCCCCAGCCTTTGACTCAATGGATTGAGGGAAACAGCGCCATGGAAGCACCCATCCACATCTGTCCCGCCACCTCCGCCGACGCCGGCCTCATCAGCCGGATTCTCGAACGCTCGATCCGCGTCGGTTGCGCGCTTGACCATCGCAACGATCCCCAATTGGTCGACCGCTGGGTTCGCCGACAATCGGCGGAACACATCAGCGGCTGGCTCGCCGATCCGCATCTCTATCTGAATATTGCGCTTCTTCACGATAAACCGGTCGGCGTCGGCATGGCCGCAGCCAATGGCGAAATCACGTTCTGTCATGTGCAGCCGGAGTGGTTTCGCCGGGGCGCGGGCCGCGCGCTGATGGGCGATCTCGAGGGTTGGCTGCGGGTTCGTGGCCGGCCTTGCGTCACGCTCGCCAGCACGCGAACCGGCGAGGCGTTCTACCGGCGCCTGGGGTATCGCGAAGCGGCGTCTACCTTCTCGCATCACGGTGTTTTGAGCCTGCCGATGCACAAGCCACTGCCATTGTCGGCCTGACATTCGATCAAGGGTGTAAATCCTCGACACGCTGGTGCGTTTCCAGAACAGGAAAACCAGCATGTGCGCCCCGCGACCGGAACGCGCACCTGCCCGGTGTGCAGTTTTGGTCACTATCCATAGCGTATTGAGGGGTCGAGAGATGTCAGTCGCCACCAGCCTTATCGAAGAGTCTTCGGCCCGGATCGCCTCCGCGCCGGCTGAAACGCTGTATCAGTTCAATGAATCACCGTTGCTGGCCCGTCAGAGCCAGCAGGAATCCAATGCCCGCAGCTACCCGCGGCGCATTCCCCTGGCACTCAAACGTGCCAAAGGTCTGTACGTCGAAGACGTCGAAGGTCGTACCTTCATCGATTGCCTGGCCGGTGCTGGCACTCTGGCGCTGGGGCATAACCATCCGGTGGTGATCGAAGCGATCCAGCAGGTGCTGGCCGATGAGCTGCCGCTGCACACCCTGGACCTGACCACGCCGGTGAAAGACCAGTTCGTGCAGGACCTGTTCGGCCTGCTGCCGTCGGCATTGGCCAAGGAAGCGAAAATCCAGTTCTGCGGCCCGACCGGCACCGACGCCGTGGAAGCTGCGCTGAAACTGGTGCGCACCGCCACCGGGCGCAGCACCGTGCTGTCGTTTACCGGCGGTTACCACGGCATGAGCCAGGGGGCCTTGAGCCTGATGGGCAGCCTCGGTCCGAAAAAACCGCTGGGTGCGCTGCTCAGCAACGGCGTGCAATTCATGCCGTTCCCGTACGACTACCGCTGCCCGTTCGGCCTCGGTGGCGCGGCGGGGGTGAAGGCTAATCTGAGCTACCTGGAAAACCTGCTCAATGATCCCGAGGCCGGCGTGCAATTGCCGGCAGCGGTGATCGTCGAAGCGGTGCAGGGTGAGGGCGGTGTGATCCCGGCGGACATCGAGTGGCTGCGCGGTCTGCGCCGCATCACCGAAAAGGCCGGCGTCGCGTTGATCATCGACGAAATCCAGAGCGGTTTCGCCCGTACCGGCAAGATGTTTGCCTTCGAACACGCCGGCATCACTCCGGACGTTGTGGTGCTGTCCAAAGCCATCGGCGGCAGCCTGCCGCTGGCGGTGGTTGTTTATCGCGACTGGCTCGACACCTGGCAGCCGGGCGCCCACGCCGGTACGTTCCGTGGCAACCAGATGGCGATGGCCGCCGGCTCTGCCGTGATGCGTTACCTGGTCGAGCACAAGGTCTGCGAACACGCCGCCGCCATGGGCGAGCGCCTGAGCGAGCACTTGCACATTCTGCAGCGTGACTTCCCGCAACTGGGCGACATTCGCGGTCGTGGCCTGATGCTCGGTGTCGAACTGGTCGATCCGAACGGCACGCCGGACGCACTCGGCCATCCGCCGGCTTTCGCACGTCTGGCGCCGCTGGTTCAGCGTGAATGCCTCAAGCGCGGGCTGATTCTGGAGCTGGGCGGTCGGCATGGTGCGGTGGTGCGATTCCTGCCGCCGCTGGTGATCACCGCCGCTGAAGTCGACCGCGTCGCCGAGATCTTCGGTCGTGCGTTGAGCGCCGCGACCGCCGGCCTGTAAATTTTTCGCCGCGTCGAACGTTCTTTCTACATACCCGGCTGCACCCGTCGTGCAGCCCACCCCTACAGCGATGGAGACACAGCATGACGTCAGTATTCGACCGCGAGGACATCCTCTTCCAAGTCGTGGTCAACCACGAAGAGCAGTACTCGATCTGGCCGGACTACAAGGCCGTGCCGGAAGGCTGGCGCACCGTTGGCAAGAGTGGCCTGAAAAAGGAATGCCTGGCCTACATCGAAGAAGTCTGGACCGACATGCGCCCGCTGAGCCTGCGCCAGAAGATGGAAGCGCAAGCGGCTGCACAGTAAGTCTTCAGCCAAAAAGAAACCCGCTGGACTGGAAACAGTCAGCGGGTTTTTTCATGTCCGAAAGATCGGCGTTACGCGCCGCTCAGGCCCTTGAGCAGCACATCCACATTGCCTTCCAGCTCTGCCACCGGATCCGCCGCATCGGTGCTGAGCACCAGCAGATGACTGCCCGATTCGGCAATTGCCGCTTTTACCGCGTCCGACGGCTGTCGATGGTGCAGCACCACTGCCACGTCATTGTCTTTCAGGGTGGCGGTGAGTTTTTTCAGATCTTCCGGCGTCCACTCGGCATCCGGTCGCGCGTCCTGCCCGATCAATTCCAGATTCAGGCTGCCGATCAGGTAACCGAAGTGATCGCTCAGGCTCATCACGCTCAGGTTGTCGGCACTGGCCAGACGCGCCTCGCTGTCGGCACTGAGTTTCAGCAGGCGCTGCTTCAGTGCCGCCAGATTGGCCTCGATTTTCGGTTTGTCCTTCGGCGCCAGGCGCACCAGGTCCGCAGCCATCACGTCAGCCATGCGCCCCATGTTGTTGCTCGCCAGCCACGGCTGGCTGTTCAAACCGTCGACCTTGAGCCCCGGTTGCACGGCAATGCCGGGCAGGGCCCCGTCCACCGGGCGGGCAGCGTCGACTTCGACGATGCGGATGTTGCTGCGGCGCGCGATCGGATACAGCGGATCATCGGCCCACAGCGAACGCACGCCGATCACCGCATCGGCGCCGGTGGCCAGTTTGCTCAGCGCCGGGGCGCCGCGACCGGTGAAGTAGGCAGTCTGGCGACTGCCCGGCAGATTCGCTGGCGCCGCACGTTCGAGGCTGATGTCGGTGCCCTTGAGCAGGACTTCGCCCAGACCGTAAGTGATGGGCAGCGAGGCCAGCACCCGCAGCGGTTTGGGGCTTTCGGCGGCCAGTACAGTCGTCGAGGCCACGCCGCACAGGGCGATGGCCAGGGTCAGTTGTCGCAGTGAGAAAGACATTTATCCAAGGTTCCCTTTCAGACTGGGGACGACGCCCCGGGCAATGGCGGCGAGGGCGAAGGCGATACCGGCGACCAGAATGATCGCGGCGCCGGACGGAATCGGCAGGTCGAACACGATCGGCGCGAGAATTCCGCACAGCGTACTGACCGTGGCAATCAGCACCGAACACCAGAAAAAGCCTTTGAGCGACTGGCTGAGCAAGCGCGCTGCCGCCGCCGGAATCACCAGCAGCGCACCGACCAGAATCGCGCCGATGACTTTCACTGCAGCAACCGTAATCAGCGTCACCAGAATCACGAACAGGTAATCCAGGGTTTTCACCGCGACGCCGCGCACCGCCGCCAACTGCGGGTTGAAGCTGGCGAGCATGATGCGGTTGTACAGCGGCAGGGCCAGCGCCATGACCAGCGAGCCGACAATCGCCAGCACCAGCAGGTCGTTACCGTTGACCGTCAGCACCGAGCCGAACAGCACGTTTTCCAGAATGTGCACGTTGATCTTGCCCGCCAGAATCAGCAGCAGGCTGGCGCCCAAGGCGAGGGACACCGACAGGAACACGCCAATCAATGTGTCGGGTGCCAGGCCGGTGCGGTTGCGCAGGTAGTTGAGCAAAATGCCGAACAACAGGCAGTAGCCGAACAGGCTGCCGTACGGGCCGGTGTAGGGTTCGCCGAGCAGAATGCCGATGGCCACGCCGGTCAACGCCGCGTGGCCCACCGCCTCGGAGAAAAACGCGAAGCGCTTGACCACCACCAGCGTGCCGAGGCCACCCAGCACCGGGCCGATCAACAGGCCGGCGAGCAGGGCGTTGACCACAAACCCATAGGCCAGGGCTTCCGGCAGGTAACCGGAAGAGGCCCAGCCTTGCACCATCAAACGAAAGGCTTCGTAACTCATCAGGCAGCGCTCCGTGGATGGGTCGAGAACAGGGTCAGCAGGCGTTCCGGGGTCAGGGCCTGTTGCGGCGTGGCGTCGAACAGCACCCGGCGGTTGAGGCCGGTGACGCGGTTGGCCAGGCGCCCGACCGCTTCCAGATCGTGCTCGATCCACAGCACCGTGATGCCCGCCGCGCGCCAGTCGCCGAGCAGGCGTTCGAACACCTGGATCCCGGCTTCGTCGAGGGCCGACATCGGTTCATCCAGCACCAGCAATTGCGGCGCTGGAATCAGGCCCTGAGCAAGCAGTACCCGCTGGCGTTCGCCACCGGACAGCGCACCCATCCGGCGTTTGCGCTTGTCCTGCATGCCGACCCGCTCCAGCGCATCACCGATAGCGCCGGCGTAGCGTTTGCTCAAGCCGAGGAAGGCCGGGCGGCGCTGGCACATGGCGGCCATGAAATCATCGACGGTCATCGGCAGGCCCCGATCGAACTCCAGTGCCTGCGGCACGTAGCCGATGGTGCCGGGTTCGCCAGGCCATTGCAGGCTGAGCCGGCCCTGATGGGGCATCTGCCCGAGCAGGGTCTTGATCAGGGAGCTCTTGCCGCCGCCGTTGGGTCCGACCAGCGCATGCACGCTGCCGGGCTGAACTTGAAAGGTGACCTTGTCCAGGATCGTCGTGCGGCCGAGGGTCAGGCTGACGTCGGCGAAATCCAAGGTCGGGCCGTTATGTCTGATTGAGAGGTTTTCCTGAGCCGTCATGCGCCGGACTCCTGAATCGCCCGAACCACGGTGTTGAGGTTGCCGGTCATTTCCTTTTCGTACTTGTCGGCGGTGTATTCGCCATAGGAAATGTGCGACAGCGGGTACAGCTTCACACCGGATTCACGCTGAATGGTTTCGACGTAGGTGGACGGGAAATCCATCTCGGAGAAGATCACTTTCACGTCCAGCTCGCGCAGTTGGTCGATGGTTTTCTTCAACTGGCTCGGGCTTGGCTCGATGCCGTGGGCCGGCTCGACCACGGCGGTGACTTCCAGACCGAACTCGCGCAGCAGGTAGTCATAAGCGGCGTGCACCGTGGCCACCCGCAGTTCGGCATTCGGCGCCTGGGTCAGCTTGGCCAGGGCGTCGGCGCGCATCTGCCGCAGGCGTTTGCCATAGGCGCGGGCGTTCTGGGTGTAGGTCTTGGCATTGTCCGGGTCGAGCTTGCCCAGTTCCCGGGCGATGTTGTTGACCTGCGCAATCGAGGCGCTGATCGACAGGAACGTGTGTGGGTTCACCACTTTGCCGGCACCACGCGCGGCAACTCCGGTGGCGGCCAGCAACGGCACGTTTTCGTTGGCTTCGATGGTCTTGATGTTCGGCGTTTCGCTGGCGGCGATCATGCGGTCGGCAAAGTCGTCATGACCGACGCCGTTGAGCACGACCACATCCAGCCCGCTGATGCGCTTGATGTCTTCGGCGCGGGGCTCATAGGCGTGCGGGTTGAAGCCGGCGGGAATCAGCGGCACGACCTCGGCCTTGTCGCCGACGATGTTCGCCACATAGCTGTAATACGGGTGCAGGGTGATGCCGATGCGCAGGCGCTTGGCCTGATCGGCGCTGGCCAGCGGGCTCAGCAGGCAGGCGCACAGGCCGATCAGCAGCAGGCGCAGGAAAGGACGGCGTTGAGATGAACTAGGCATGGGCAAGCGGTCTTCTCTCGAATGAAGGCGAGGGTTCAATGACGATGTTCGCGGGTCACCCCGGCATCGAATTGCGCGACGATCTGTTTCCAGCCGGCGGCGCTCAGCGCTGCGTCGGACAGGTCTGTCGGCGCTTGCAGGTCGGTGGCGCGGTTGAGCCAGATGTCCGGCGCGGCGTCATCGGCTGCGTTCAGGCGCATCAGAAACGAACCGGCCACGGCTGGTGCCTGGCTGTGGCCGAAGTAGGCGCGGTCGGCCAGCAACTGCCAGGCATGGCCGCCACGACTGACCGAGCTGGCGTCCTGGGCAAACGGGGCGAAACCTTCGTCCGCCAGGTTCTGCGGGGTCGGCAGTGCTTGCTGTTCTTCGCGCAGCAGGTGGATCTCGTCGAGGGTCACTCGCAAGTCGGCATAGATGCCTTGCTCGCTGGCGCCGAGATCGCGGCGGGCATCCATCTGATGACTGGAAACCGGCTCCGGCTCGTGGGAGACGCCGCGCCATGCGACTACCGATCCAGCGACTGCGAGGATCAACAAGCACATCAGCAGCACATTGAGGGTTTCATGTCCGGCACCGGCCGGGCGTACAACCTGGGTGGTCGGCGTGGTCATGGGGCTTCGATATCCGCTTGGTCGATTTCGACCACGTGGCCGGGGCCGGCGTCGAACAGCACGTAGAACTCGGCGCCGGGTTTCTTGAAGGTCAGGGTCGAATCGGCGCCGAGCTTGCCCGGCACCAGGATGGTTTCGTCATAGCCGATCACATCGAGGGTCACCCCCGGTGCGCCGCTGCCGTCGGAGAAGCCGCCGGTGCATTTGATCTGCTCGGCGTCGATGGCCTTGCACTCGCACATCGGGTTGTGGGCCAGGGCGCTGGCACTGAAACCGGCACACAGCACCAGCATCAGGCTGCTCAGGCGCAGGCGGGAAAAGCGTCGGGCGAGAGTCATGGTTTGGCTCCTTGTTTGTTCAGCCAGGCGATGGTGGCGGGGGAGGCCTGGCTCAGGGGGATCGAGGCCTGATGCATGCTGCCGTCCCAGCCTTCCATGGTGATCCACAGTTCGGCGTCGGTTCGGGTCTTTTCCGGAATCGGCAACTGGGTGCCCATGCGATACGGCGTGCCGAAGAAGATCACCCCGGCGGCGCGCAGGCTGCGCGGTTTGCCGATGCGCAGGTAGGTGGCCTTGACCTGATCGATGCAGGCATCGCACAACGCGACGTTGAAGCTTTTCATGTGGCCGGCAGGCCCGGCGGGGCGGGGCGCCTCGTCACGGAATTCGGCCATGCGCAGGCTCCAGGGACCGACCTGGACTTCTCCGACTTCGCGTTCGCCCAGGCCAGTGTCGCCGCGAAACAGCGACTGATCCGCAAAGTACCGGGGCATGAAGCCCAAAGGGATCAACAGCAGCAACACGTTGATGTGGAAGCGCCACTTGTGCCAGAACAGGCTAAGGCGTGAAGGGCGGGTTGCAACGTTTGACTGGCTCACGGGTTGACCTCCGACGGTTCACGGTTCAGGGCCGGTTGCGCCTTGACGCGTTGCTTCTTGTGCTCGCGCTTGAGGGCGTTGGCGGTGGCCAGTGCGGTGCGTTTGGTCCAGATCAGCAGTCCGCTGAGCACCATCACGCTCAGCAGCAGCCCGAAGAAGAACCAGATCAGCTTGATCCACAGTCCGCCGAAGTCACCGGTGTGCAACGGCCGCATGGATTCGGTGACGAACTCCAGCGAAGTCCGGTCGGACAGCAGGCGCGAGGCAGCGATTTCGCCGTTGTACGGATTGATCGTCGCGCGCTGATACATCAACGGATACCAGCCGCGCCCCCCGATATCGAGGTGGCTGTAGGCGTTGCCCGGCAGGCTGACATAGCTGGTTTCCAGCCCGGGGATTTTCTGCTGGGCGATCTCGATCGCGCGATCGAGGCTGATCTGCGGGGCCGGCGAACCGTCCGCCGAGAGGGGCACGCTCTCACGGGACATGGCCGGGATCACCGGTTCGCTCGAGATGGAAATGTGGTTGTCGGCCAGCAGCGCCTGAATCAGGAACCAGGTGCCGGTGATGGAAATCACCGCAATGAACCAGATCGACCAGATGCCGCTGAGGCGGTGGAAATCGCCCCAGAAAATCCGCGCGCCGTGACGCAATCGCAAGGTCGGGCTGAAAAAGCCTTTCCAGAAGCGCTTGTACACCACCAGCCCGGTCACCAGCGAGGCGAGCATGGGCAGGCCGAGGATCGACACCAGGTACCAGCCCCAGCTGTAGCCATTGGTGAAGGGCACCAGCCACCAGCCATGCAGGGCGCGGGTGAAACCTTTGAAATTGAACGCCGGGGCCTCGCCCTGAATGACGCCCGTGTACGGGTTGACGTAGACCGTCAGCGAGCGCCCGTCGGGGTAGCTGACGCGGACATCGAGGGCAAAGTGCGATTCATCGGGGCGGTCGATCTCTTGCACGACCGTTTGCGGCTCGGCTTTCTTGATGGCCGCGATGATCTGGTCGTAGCTGAGCAGCGGCGCATCGTCCGACGGCGCGCTCGCGCGCATCTGCGGGTTGGCCAGCCAGACGATTTCCTGGCTGACCACCGCCAGGGTGCCGGTGACGCAGACGATCAGCACGAAAAACCAGATCGGCAACGCCAGCCAGCTGTGTACCAGGAACCACAGTTTCGAGCGGGATTTCTTCGACATGATGACAAGTCTTGATTCAGAGTGAGGGGGCGGTACTACGGGCTTCGCAGCACAGGAGTCCCTGAAAGGTCCGGTCGTGGCTTTTGCCTACGCGACCGGCCCGCATCTCTATAAGACGGATGACCGAAGCAAATCCCGATAAACGATATGAAAGTAAATGTTTCGCGATTGCATGTTGCTGTCGCGTGGGCAGATTTCTGCGGGGGAGGCGAAGCAGTCCGACGGCACATGCCGTCGGATTGAAGGAGGGGAATCAGCGGAGAAAGTCGAGCGCTTCGGTGAGCAACAGTTCAGGGACTTCTTCGGCGAGGTAATGCCCGGCCGGCAAAGCCTTGCCCCGTACGTCGGTGGCAACCTGTTGCCATTCCTTGAGCGGATCGAAGCAGCGACCGACCGTGCCCTCGGCGCCCCACAGCACCAGCAACGGCAGGTTCAGGTGGCGACCGGCCGCGAGATCGGCGCGATCATGTTCCAGGTCGATGCCAGCACTGGCGCGGTAATCCTCGCAGATCCCCCGAGCACTGCCGGGACGTTCCAGGCAACGCCGGTATTCGCTGAGTGCCTCGTCGGTGAAGGGCGCGAGCCCCGCGCTGCGACTGCCCATGACACTGCGCAGGTAACCTTCGGGATTGGCTTCGATCAGGGTTTCCGGCAACGGCGCCGGGCGGATCAGGAAGAACCAGTGCCAGTAGGCCCGGGCGAAGGCTTCATTGGTCTGGCTGTACATCGCCAGCGTCGGTGCGATGTCGAGCAGGACCATGCGCTGCACGACGGCGGGATGATCGAGGGCCAGGCGATGGGCGACCCGCGCGCCACGGTCATGGGCAAGGATCGAGAACTGCGTGAAGCCCAGCGCTTTCATCAATTCCACGCCGTCGCGGGCCATTTCGCGTTTGGAATAGTTGGTGTGCCGCTCATCGGCCGGCGGTCGGCTGCTGTCGCCATAACCGCGCAGGTCGGCGGCGATCACCGTGAAGTGCTCCGCCAGTTGTTCGGCGATCTTGTGCCAGATGACGTGGGTCTGCGGGTGCCCGTGCAACAGTAGCAGGCCCGGGCCGCTGCCTTTCAGGCGGTAGCTGATGTCCACACCGTTGACGTGGCGCTGGTCTTTGACGAATCCGGCAAACATCGGGTGATCCTTTATTCAGGCGAGTGGCCTGCATCCTGAAATCGCCGGGCGTTCATGACAAGACGTGAAGCGTGGTTCGACGGTTCATGAATCGTGTTCGCCCATCCCCGCGCGCTGCGCGGGAATGGACGCTCGGCGTTGCTAACCCTGCTGAAACATCTCCTTCGCCCGCTGCTCGATCTGCTCTTGCGTCAGATCCTCCTTGCGCGTGGCCAGGAACCACAGATGCCCGTACGGATCTTTCAATGTCCCGCTGCGGTCGCCGTAGAACTGATCCTTGACCTCGGAAACGCTGGTGGCGCCGGCCTCCAGCGCACGCTGAAAAGATTTGTCGACATCGGTCACGTACAGATGCAAACCGACCGAAACGGCTTTGTCCGGATTGCTCAACGGCCCTTGATCGCACGGCGAGCCGAGCATGATCGCGCTGTCACCGATGCGCAGTTCGGCGTGGCCGATGCCGCCGTCGGGCATGCTCAGGCGCATGACTTCGGTGGCACCGAACGCCTTTTTATAGAAGTCGATGGCTTCGGCAGCTTTGTGAATGCCGAGGTACGGGGTAATGCTGTGGTACCCCTCGGGAATGGGTTTGACGCTCATGGCGGTACTCCCTGTTATTTGTTGCCTGGTTTTTATTAGAGGTTGAAGGTGTGCCTTCGCCGGGGTTGCCGGTCGCTCAACTATAGATCCGTGCCGCCGCCACGGCCGAGTAGCCGACGAGCAGCCACCGCACTGTTCAGCCATCGACAGTGAAGCAGCAGAATGCGCGGGTTTTCATCGTCAGATACCCTGAAAGTCCGCTGTAACCCCCGAAAAAACAAGGCCTGTCAGTCAGGCACAGAAGCTGCAATGACCCGGTACAACACCGATACCGAGAGTCATCCATGTCTGAATCTGCCGTTTATCCGATCAATACGCCAGCCGCCCACCGGATCGCCGACGACGCCGAAGCCTTGCGCGTGGCCGCGCAGGTCGCCGCCGTCTTGCAGGAACACGCCGCCGAGCGTGACCGCAACCGCGAAGTGCCCGCCGAGATCGTCGATCTGTATTCCAACAGTGGCCTGTGGGGCATCACCGTGCCGAAGGAATACGGCGGCGCGCAGGTGTCCTGTGCGGTGCTGGCGCAGGTGATCGCGATCATTTCCGCCGCCGATCCGTCGCTCGGGCAGATCCCGCAAAACCATTACTGCCTGCTCGAAGACATCCGCCTGCAAGGCACCCCGGCGCAGCAGGCGCATTTCTTTGAGCTGGCGCTGCAAGGTCATCGTTTCGCCAACGCGCTGTCGGAAACCGGCGGCAAGAACGTGCAGGACATTCAGGCGACCCTCCGCCGTTATGGCGACGGTTTCGTGATCAACGGTCGCAAGGGCTACTGCACCGGTTCGCTCTACGCCCACTGGCTGGCGGTGCTGGCGCTGGATGAAGAGCAGAGGGGCCAGTTGGCCTTTGTCGAGCGCGGCACGACAGGGCTGGTGATCGTTGATGATTGGGACAGCATCGGCCAGCGCACCACGTCCAGCGGCACGGTGCTGGCGCAGGATTTACAGGTGGCACCGTTCAATCTGTTTCCGACGTACCGTTCCTACGAGAGCCCGACCCTGGCCGGGCCGTTCGCCCAGTTGACCACCGCTGCCATCGACGCCGGCATTGCCCGGGCGGCGTTGCGCGATACGGTTGAGTTCGTCCGCCAGTTCGCCCGGCCATGGATTGATGCGGGTGTGGAAAAGGCCAGTGAAGATCCGCTGACGATCATCCAGATCGGTGCGCTGGAAATCCGTCTGGAAGCCGCCGAAGCCTTGCTCGAACGTGCCGGTTGGGCGCTCGACGCCGCTCGCCCGGCACCGGATGAAGACAACGTCGCGCTGGCGTCCCTGGCCGTGGCCAAGGCCAAAGTGCTGACCACCGAAATCGCCATCGAGGCCAGCAACAAGCTGTTCGAACTCGGCGGTACCCGCTCGACCCTGAAGAAGCACAACTTCGACCGCCACTGGCGTAACGCCCGGGTGCATACGCTGCATGATCCGGTGCGCTGGAAGTACCACGTGGTCGGCAACTGGTTGCTCAACGGCGTCAAACCACCGCGCCACGACTGGTCCTGATCATGGCCGAGTGGTTCAAACACATTTACTGGGCCGACATTGCCCAGGCCTGTCTCGACACCCTGAGCATGCTCGGCGCGGCGCTGCTGTTCACTGTGTTGCTGGGTTTGCCGCTGGGGCTGCTGCTGTTTCTCACCGGCAAGCGTCAGTTGCATGAAACCGTCGGCCTGTACCGGGTGCTGTCGGTGATCGTGAACATGCTGCGCTCGCTGCCGTTCATCATTTTGCTGATCGTGCTGATTCCGCTGACCACGTTGCTGGTGGGCACGTCGCTGGGCGTGCCCGGGACCATTCCGCCGCTGGTGGTTGGCTGCACACCGTTCTTTGCGCGGTTGGTGGAAACCGCGTTGCGCGAAGTCGATCGCGGCGTGGTCGAGGCGACCCAGGCGATGGGCGCCAACACCTGGCAAATCATCCGCCACACCCTGCTGCCGGAAGCCCGTGGCGGGTTGCTGGCGGCGGTGACGGTCACCGCCATCGTGCTGGTGGATTACACGGCGATGGCCGGCGTGATCGGTGGCGGCGGGCTCGGTGATCTGGCGATCCGCTACGGCTATCAGCGTTTTCAGACCGACGTGATGGTGGTCACCGTGGTGTTGCTGCTGATTCTGGTGCAGGCCCTGCAAATGACCGGTGACCGTCTGGTGGCGCACTACAGCCGACGCTGAACAAACAAGTTCAACCCATAAAGGCCCCACGTTCACCCCACGACGGCCACTCAAATCTGCCTTGGAGCACAGCATGAAAAAGACCCTGGCCGTACTGGCTGCCGTTCTGTCGTTCGGCGCCCATGCCAACGAAAAACTGATCGTCGGTGCCACCCCGGTGCCGCACGCGGAAATCCTCGAGTTCGTCAAACCGACCCTGGCCAAGGAAGGCGTGGATCTGGACATCAAGGTCTTCACCGACTTCATCCAGCCCAACCAGCAATTGGCGCTGAAAAACCTCGATGCTAACTACTACCAGTACCGGCCGTTTCTCGATGATTTCAACAAGACCCGCCACACCGATCTGGTGCCGGTGGTCGGCGTGCACATCGAACCTTTCGGTGCTTACTCGACCAAGATCAAAAACATTTCGGAACTGAAGGACGGCGCCAGCGTGTCGATCCCCAACGACCCGGTGAACACCGGTCGCGCCCTGGTGCTGCTGCACGAGGCGGGGCTGATCAAACTCAAGGATCCGAGCAACACCCTGGCCACCCAGCGCGACATCGTCGAAAACCCCAAGCACCTGAAAATCCGTGAACTGGAAGGCGCGTTGCTGGCACGTTCAGTGAGTCATGTGGATCTGGCGTTCGTGTTCGCCAACTACGCGCTGGAAGCCGGGATCGACACCAACAGTGCGTTGATCGTCGAGAAGGGCAAGAGCCTGTACATCGAGTTTCTGGTCGCGCGTCCCGACAACATCAACGACCCGGGCCTGCAGAAACTGGCCAAGGCGTTGAACTCCGATGAAGTGCGTCAGTTCATTCTGACCCGCTACAAAGGGCAGATTGCGCCGGGTTTCTGATGGATTGATCCGAGGGTTCCCATTGAATGGGAACCCTCACTTGGGTACGTCGAGAAAGTGCGCTCCTGGCCCTTGCTCGCCCAGCACATCGCCCTGATTGCGCAGCGGGCAGGCCTCCATCGACAGGCATCCGCAACCGATGCAACCGGTCAGCCGGTCCCGCAGCAGCATCAACTGATTGATCCGCTCGTCCAGCTCACGCCGCCACTGCTCCGACAACACTTTCCAGTCCGCTGCCGTTGGCGCGCGGTTGTCCGGTAGCTGTTTCAGTGCCTCGCCGATTTCTGCCAGCGGAATGCCCAGCCGCTGCGCCACCTTGATCAGCGCCACTCGCCGCAGCACTTCCCGTGGATAACGCCGCTGGTTGCCGGCATTGCGCTGGCTCTTGATCAACCCCTTGGATTCGTAAAAGTGCAGGGCGGTGACCGCCACACCGCTGCGGGCCGCGACTTCGCCGACGGTCAGTTGCTTGTGCACATTTTCCGCAGTGATCATTTGCAAATTGCCCCTTGACCTCTAGTTAACTCGAGGTTTTACCCTGCAGGCCTTCGAATCGCAAGATTCGTCTGACAGAGTGGGGATGTCATGCAAGCACCAGCGAAAAACCGCAGCTTTACCCAATTGATCGAATTTGAAATCGAACCCGGTCAGCAACCGGCGCTGGTCTCGGCGCTGGCGGTGCAGACCGAACGTCTGGCCCAGCGTTACGCCGGTTTCGTCAGCGCCAGCGTCCAGGCCAGCGACGATGGCCGGCGAGTGTTGAGTTTTCTGCAGTGGCAGTCCCGCGAGGCGGGGGAGGCGGCGTTCCAGAGTTTCGAGACTGGCGAGCAGGATTTCTGGCAACTGATCCGCACCCATCAGGCGCGCACCGTGACCTTCGGTTCATTCCAGGTGTTGAGCAGCATCGCCCGCAGTCATGACGACGGCTTGCACTGCCAACTGGTGGGCTAGATCGACAGCTGGATCAAGCGCTCGCCTTGCAGGTTTTCCGTGGGTCGCCGCTTGTTCACCGCCAGTTCGCCGATCTTGATCAGCCGCGTACGCGTGACGTTTCGGCTCAGGCCGAGCAGGGACGCGGTGTGCACTTGGTTGTAATGGCAGAAGCGATAAGCCGCGCGCAGCAATGCGTCTTCGACCTTCTCATGCAGGGCGCCGGCCTGTTGCTCGAACAGTTTCTGGAAGGCCCGTTCCAGCAGCGCTTCCGGTGAGTCGTCGGCGGTCGCGTGCTGGTCGTCGGGACGGTCGATGCGCAGGTTCGACAGGCGCAGATCGTCGCGTTCGATCACGCCGTTACGGCAGATCAACAGCGTGTGATGGATGACGTTTTCCAGTTCGCGGATGTTGCCCGGCCAACTGTAGCCGCGCAGTTTGTGTTCGGCGCCGGGGCTGATGGTGATGCGTCCGTAGCCCAAGCGCTGACTGTAGGCCTCGATGAAATGCCGGGTCAGCGGCAGGATGTCGCCGGGCCGATCGCGCAACGGGCTCAGCTCCAGATTGACCACGTTCAGCCGGTAATACAGATCCTCGCGGAAATGCCCGGCGTTGATGGCTTTCTCCAGTTGCACGTTGGTTGCCGCCAGCACCCGCACATCGATGGGAATGCTCTTGCGCGAACCCAGGCGCACCACTTCACGTTCCTGCAACACCCGCAGCAATTTGACCTGAATGGCCATCGGCAGATCGCCGATTTCATCGAGGAACAAAGTGCCGCCATCCGCCTCTTCGAACCACCCGGCCTTGGCGCTGAGGGCGCCGGTGAAGGCGCCTTTTTCGTGGCCGAACAGTTCGGCTTCCACCAGCGATTCGGAAAACGCCCCGCAATTGACCGCAATGAACGGCCGGTTGCGCCGGTTGCTCAGGTTGTGGATGTGCCGCGCCACCAACTCTTTACCGGTGCCGGTTTCGCCGATGATCAGCACGCTGGCTTCGCTCGGCGCGACTTGTTGCAGATGCGCGAGCAGGGCCTGGGATTTCGGGTCTTCGAACACCTGGGCGGTAGCGCGGATCGACGTGGCCAGGGCGGGTGAGGGCGGCAGGGTCAACAGTTGCATGGGTCTCGCTCCACGAAAGGAAATCAGGAATAGAACGTCGGCACCGGCAGGGACTGGTTCAGCGCCCAGTCTCCCAGCTCGTGGAGTTTGTAATCCAGCGGGTCGTGCAGGGTTTGCGTGCGCAGGTTGCGCCAGTGTCGATCGAGGCGCAGCGATGCATGGGTCGAACGGGCGCCGGTGACTTCGAACAGTCGGCTGCAAATCTCCAGGCCCTGGCGGCTGGCGGCGACCTTGGCCGTGGCAATCGCCGTGGCCAGATGGCCGCGTTCTTCGGCGCTCAGGTTCGGGCCTTTGGCCCAGGCCTCGTCGAGCAACGCAGCGGCGCGTTCCACCAGCAATCGGATGCCTTCGAGGGCGACCCAAAACTCGCCGTAATGGGCCAGCACATAAGGATCCTCACGTACCTCGCGCACCGAGGATTTGTGCCAGACACGGGTTTCGCTCAGGGTGTATTGCCGCGCTTCTTCAAAGGCCCCTTCGGCGATGCCGAGAAACATGTGGGTGAACGTCAGTTGCGCGATCAACGGGCGCAAGCAGGCGAAGGGGGTGCTCAGCGGACCGGGATCCAGCAGCAGTTCCGATTCTTCGACCCGCACCCGTTCGAACGTGGCGCTGCCGCTGTCGGTCTGGCGCTGGCCGATGTTGTTCCAGTCGTTGTGCAGGGTGATGCCGCTGCGGCCGCTGGGGATCGCCGCGATCAGCAGTTTGCCGCCGTTGCTTTCGTCCACCGCCGAGGCGATCAGCATTTGCGAATCGCTGGCGCCGGAGCAGAAGCTCTTCTTGCCGGAAAACTCGCGCCAGCCGCCCAGATCCTTGACCACGGTGCGGGTGTCCAGCGGATTGAGCGCGTTGCCCCAGAACCAGTTCTGCCGCGCGGTCTGTTCGAACCACGGCTGCCATTGTTCCGGGCGGGAAAACAACCGGACGGTGGCGAGCATCAAATGATGAAAGCCGAAGACGTGGGCGATCGAGCTGTCGACCTTGGCGAACTCGCGCACGACTTCCAGGGTTTCGCTCCAGCGCGCGCCGAGGCCGCCGTAACGGGTGGGAATGCTCAGGGCCAGCAGACCGCTGTCGCGCAGGGCGTCGCGTTCGGCTTTTGGTGTGCCGCCACGCTCGTCGCGCTCGACGGCGGTCAGGGCAAATTCGGCGGCCAGTTGGCGGGCGGTCTGCAACGGGGAGAGCAGGGTGCTTTGCGGTTTGGCAGTCACTCGGTCTTCCTCAGGCGTTGGCTTTGGCGGGCAGAACATCGTTGGCGATCATTTCGCCGAACGGCCCGGTGAGGTTGGTGACACCGCGTCCAGCCAGGCTCGCGTACGGCTCGGGCAGCAGCGGGAACACCAGCTCGGCAAAGCGGTAGGCCTCTTCCAGATGCGGATAACCGGAGAAGATGAAGCTCTCGATGCCCAGATCCGCGTACTCCTTGATTCGCGCCGCCACTTGCTGCGGATCGCCGACCAATGCAGTGCCGGCACCGCCGCGCACCAGACCGACGCCGGCCCACAGGTTGGGGGCGATTTCCAGGTTGTCGCGGCGCCCGTCGTGCAGGGCAGCCATGCGTCGCTGGCCTTCGGAGTCGAAACGGGAGAAGGATTTCTGCGCGGCCTCGATGGTTTCGTCGCTGATGTGTTCGATCAGTTTGTCGGCGGCTTTCCAGGCTTCTTCGGCGGTCTCGCGCACGATCACGTGCAGGCGAATGCCGAACTTCACCTTGCGTCCGTGACGGGCGGCGCGTTCGCGCACATCGGCGAGTTTTTCGGCGACGGCGGCCGGTGGTTCGCCCCAGGTCAGGTACACGTCGACCTGCTCGGCGGCCAGATCGTGGGCCGCGTCGGAGGAACCGCCGAAGTACAGCGGCGGATAGGGTTTCTGCACCGGTGGATACAGGGCTTTGGCGTTCTGCACCTTCAGGTGTTTGCCTTCGAAATCCACCGCCTCGCCTTGCAACACGCGACGCCAGATCTTGAGGAATTCGTCGGTGACCTCGTAGCGCTCGCTGTGGCTGAGGAAACTGCCGTCGCCACGGTTTTCGTCGGGATCACCGCCGGTCACGACGTTGATCAATAGGCGGCCATTGGACAGTCGATCAAGGGTCGCGGCCATGCGCGCCGAGACGGTCGGCGAGATGATCCCCGGACGGATCGCCACCAGATAACGCAGGCGTTCGGTCAGCGGCACCAGGGCCGAGGCGATCACCCACGAATCCTCGCAGGAACGCCCGGTGGGAATCAGCACACCGTGGTAGCCGAGGCTGTCGGCGGCTTGCGCCACCTGTTTCAGGTAATTGAGGGTGACCGGGCGCGCGCCTTGGGTGGTGCCCAGATAGTGACCGTCGCCGTGGGTCGGCAGGAACCAGAAAACATCCATGAACTGCTCCTTAAGCGATCTTCAGCAACGGTTTGATGTGAGTGCCGAACAGCGGCGCGGCGCGTTCGGCGGCCAGGCGGATGCGCGCCTTGAGCGGTTCGCTGGTGATCTGGTAGTCGGCGAAATCGGCTTCGGTGGCGTACACGCCGATCGGCAGGGTCACGGCCTGGAAGAAACTGAACAGTGGGCGCAACTGGTGATCGAGGACCAACGCGTGGCGTTCGCTGCCACCAGTGGCGGCGAGCAGCACAGGCGTGTCGATCAACGCATTCAGGTCGATCAGGTCGAACAAATGCTTGAGCAGTCCCGGATAGGAGCCGCGATACACCGGCGCCGCCACGATCAGCAGATCAGCCTGTTCGATGGCTTGCAGCTCGGCTTCGATCTCGGCCGGCAGTTCCTGACGGGACAGTGCGGCGCCCAGCGGGCGGGCGATGTCACCCAGTTCGATCAGGTGACTCTCGACCGGCAGGTGCCCGGACAATTCGGCCAGCAAGGCCTGGGTCAGCACCAGGGTGCGGGACGGACGCCAGGTTCCGCCGGACAGGGCGACGACTTTAAGTGGACGCGACATGGTCAGTTCCTTTTTCAACAGTTGCTCGGCGAGCAGTGAGTAGTCACTGGAGCAGAGCAAGCGCTGTACCAATTCCTGTAAGGCCCGTATTCCGGGGCTTTGAGCTTTGACGGTGGCTGTGCTCGTGTGACTTTCAGGCGGGTTTGTTGAACCGCTGTTGCCTGGGAAACAGTTGCTGGAGCAACAGTGCCGAACGCGATGAAGGATTTATAAAGGCTGATTTTTATTCCGTAAAAGACTGTTAATTGATATTGATAGGCCTTTTGAGAATATGCAGGACGAAGCCTGACCGAATTCTGATAGCCACTATTGAGAGCGTTGATTTCTGCCAGAGCGTGCCGGGGCGTAGCCTTTCTCCATCGACCCACACTGCTCGCCAGGACGCTCCCATGAATCGTTTACTGACTGTTTCGCTGATGCTCGCTGTCTCCGTTCTCGCCGGTTGCGCGAGCCACGTTTCCCCGGAACTGCGCCCATACACGGCGGAAGAAACCCGCGAACTGGCGCTGGAAACCCTGAACCGCAGCGGCTTGTCGTTCGAGGAATACCACGCGAAGAAAGCCCAACTGCTTGGTCAGCCACAGAAAACTTTCGGGTTTGATAACAAGGGTGAAATGAGCGCCGAGCGGGCCGTACAGCTGCACGGTCGTCCTAGCTGATCCGTAACTGTACTGCTCGAAGTTTTACCCAACTGTCCGTGGGTTTGCGCGGCGCCGTGGGATAGGGTCAACACCTGAATGACCCTGACGGACTGCCTGCCATGACCCTCTCGCTCGACCTGCTGCTGGGCTTTGCCCTGTTTGCCCTTGTCACCTCGATTACACCGGGGCCGAACAACACCATGTTGCTGGCATCGGGCGTGAACTTCGGCTTTAACCGCACCATCCCCCATATGCTCGGCATTACCTGCGGCTTCTTTGTGCTGGTGGTGGCGGTGGGTTTTGGTTTGGGCGCGGTGTTCCAGACTTATCCGCTGCTATATACGGTTCTGCGTTACGTCGGCGCGGCGTACTTGCTCTATCTGGCTTGGAAGATCGCTCACTCCGGCCCGGTCGGGGACAGCGAGCAGGGCGAGGCGAAACCGATCAGCTATCTCGGCGCGGCGGCTTTTCAGTGGGTCAATCCGAAGGCGTGGATCATGGCCATCGGTGCCATCAGCACGTACACGCCGATGCAGGGTTATTTCACCAACGTGATCGTGATTGCGGCGGTGTTCGCCATCATCAACCTGCCGAGCGTCGGCGTCTGGGCGGCGTGCGGGACCTTGTTGCGCAACGTGCTCAAGGATCGCCGCTGGCTGCGGGTGTTCAACTGGGGCATGGCGGCGCTGCTGGTGATTTCGCTGTATCCGTTACTCCTTGAAAGCTTTAGCTGACGCAGTGCTACAACCGCCGGCCCGATGCCTGTTAAAGTCGCGTTCAGGAGCGTTCCTACGCACTTTTAAATGAAGTTGTTCTTCTTTAACGGCATCCGATCAGGTATTGATGACGCTCTCGAACCCGGACGCAGCTCACAAGGCTGCGTCGTGCCGTTTGTAGACACGAGCTTCCTGATCCCGGAACACGCTCTGCGAGTCTTTTTATGAACACACGTCCGCTGTATTTCGATTACGCCGCCACCACCCCGGTGGACGAGCGGGTCATCCAGGTGATGATCGAGTGTCTGGGTTTCAACGGTAACTTCGGCAACCCGGCCTCCAGTTCCCACGCCTTCGGTCAGCAGGCCCGGCAAACGGTCGAGAACGCTCGCCGGCAAGTCGCCGAACTGGTCGGCGCCCAGGCGCAGCAGATCGTCTGGACCTCCGGCGCTACAGAATCCAACAACCTCGCCCTTAAAGGTGTGGCCCAGGCCCGTGGTGTGTCCGGCGGGCACATCATCACCAGTCAGATCGAACACAAGGCCATCCTCGACACCGCCCGGCAATTGCAGGACGCCGGTGTCGCCGTGACTTATCTGGTGCCGGATGCCGAAGGCCTGATCACCCCGCAAGCGGTCAGCGAAGCGATGCGCGATGACACCTTTCTGGTGTCGCTGATGCTGGTCAACAACGAACTCGGCACCGTCAACGACATCCCGGCCATCGGCGAAGTGGTGCGTGGGCGCGGGGCATTGTTCCACGTCGATGCGGCCCAGGGCGCCGGCAAGGTCGCGATCGATCTGGCGCAATGGCCGGTGGATCTCATGTCGTTTTCGGCGCACAAGCTCTACGGCCCCAAAGGCATCGGCGCGCTGTACGTCGGCCCGCGTGCGCAGCAGCGTTTGCAGGCGCAGATTCACGGTGGTGGCCACGAGGGCGGTTTGCGCTCCGGTACGCTGGCGACTCACCAGATTGCTGCCATGGGTTCGGCATTCGCCTTGGCCGCCGAGGCCTTTGATGACGAGAAGAAAACCATCGTCGCGCTGCGCGAGCGACTGCTCGAACAACTCTTGAGCCTGCCCGGTGTACGCCTCAACGGCAGCAGCACCCAACGTATCCCGCACACCTTGAGCCTGACCTTCAGCGAAGGCGAGTTCAACCCGGCGGCGCTGAGCCATTCGATTGCGTTTTCCGCGACTTCGGCCTGCAATTCTGCGAGCAACGCGCCGTCCCACGTCTTGCTGGCATTGGGGCATGACGCGCATCTGGCGGGCCGCACCATTCGCCTGAGCCTCGGCCGTTTCACCACCGCCGAAGACATCGACAAGGCTGTAGATCTGATAAAAACCGCCTGCGCCAGTGCTCCGGCATTCTGGGCGACAGGGCTTTAACGAGCCGGCTTCGAACGGCACCGAACAATAACGATGAAGTGATTGGCAGGAGACATGATGAGTACCCAGACTTTGACCGAAGGAACGGTTCCCCAGCGCCTCGCGCACACCCGTGAACTGATGCGTCGCGAAGGTATCCACGCGTTGCTGGTGCCGTCTGCCGACCCGCACCTGTCGGAATACCTGCCGGGTTACTGGCAGGGCCGGCAATGGCTGTCGGGTTTTCATGGCTCGGTCGGCACGTTGATTGTGACCACCGATTTCGCCGGGGTCTGGGCCGACAGTCGCTACTGGGAACAGGCGACCAAGGAACTCAAGGGCAGCGGCATCGAACTGGTGAAACTGCAACCGGGTCAGCCTAGCCCGCTGGACTGGCTGGCCGAGCAGACGCCGGAAGGTGGCGTGGTCGCGGTCGACGGCGCAGTGATGGCTGTCGCATCGGCGCGTACGCTGGGCGGTAAGCTCGAAGCGCGGGGCGCCAGTCTGCGGACCGACATCGACGTGTTGAAAGAAGTCTGGAGCGATCGCCCGGCGTTGCCGAATGCGCCGATCTATCAGCACCTGCCACCGCAGGCGACTGTCAGCCGTGGCGAGAAACTCGCCAAGCTGCGCGAAACCCTGCAGGAGCGCGGCGCCGATTGGCATTTCATCGCCACCCTCGACGACATCGCCTGGCTGTTCAACCTGCGCGGCGGCGATGTGTCGTTCAACCCGGTGTTCGTTTCCTTCGCCCTGATCAGCCAGCAGCAAGCCACGCTGTTTGTGGCCTTGAGCAAGGTTGATGCTGAGCTGCGTGCCGTGCTGGAAAAAGACGGCGTGACCCTGCGTGACTACAGCGAAGTCGCTGACGCTTTGCGTGCGATTCCGAGTGGCGCGAGCCTGCTGGTGGATCCGGCGCGGGTCACCAGCGGTCTGCTGGATAACCTCGACACTGGCGTGAAACTGGTCGAAGGCCTGAACCCGACCACGCTGGCCAAGTCGCAGAAGAGCCTGGCGGATGCCGGGCACATCCGTCAGGCGATGGAGCAGGATGGCGCGGCGCTGTGCGAGTTTTTCACCTGGCTGGAATCGGCCTGGGGTCGTGAGCGCATTACCGAGCTGACCATCGACGAAAAACTCACGGCGGCCCGTGAGCGTCGCCCGGATTATGTGTCGCTGAGTTTCAACACCATTGCCGCGTACAACGCCAACGGCGCGATGCCGCATTACCACGCCACCCCGGAAGAGCACGCGGTGATCGAGGGTGACGGTTTGTTGCTGATCGATTCCGGTGGTCAATACCTGGGCGGCACTACCGACATCACGCGCATGGTGGCTGTTGGTACGCCGACGGATGAGCAGAAGCACGATTGCACTCGTGTGCTGAAAGGCGTGATTGCCTTGTCCCGTGCGCGATTCCCGAAAGGCATTCTGTCGCCGTTGCTGGATGCGATTGCCCGCGCGCCGATCTGGGCCGAGAACGTGGACTATGGTCACGGCACCGGTCACGGCGTGGGTTACTTCCTCAACGTTCACGAAGGTCCGCAGGTGATCGCCTATCAGGCGGCGCCGGCACCACAAACCGCCATGCAACCGGGGATGATCACTTCCATCGAACCGGGCACTTATCGTCCGGGCCGCTGGGGTGTGCGGATCGAGAACCTGGCGATGAACGTTGAAGCGGGAAGCAGCGAATTCGGTGAGTTCCTCAAGTTCGAAACCCTGACCCTGTGCCCGATCGACACTCGCTGCCTGGAACCGTCGTTGCTGACGCAGGAAGAGAAACAGTGGTTCAACGCCTATCACGCCGAGGTGCGCGAGCGCCTGAGTCCGCTGCTTGAAGGCGCGGCACTGGAATGGCTGAACATGCGTACTGCCGCTATCTGATCGGTTGAAGCTCGGGCGCTGCAGCCAGCGCCTGAGTCATGAAATCGACAAACGCGTTGACCCTGGCGGACTGGCGACGGTTCGTCGGGGACACGGCGTGAATCGGCAATGATCGGGTCTGGTAGTCCTGCAACAGGGCGACCACTCGATCCACCTTCAAATCTTCGCTGAACAGCCAGACCGGTGACAGCGAAATCCCCAATCCTCCCAAGACCATTTCGCGGATCGCTTCGGAGTTGTTGCTCTGGGCGTTGCCCTGGATGCGTACGTCGTGGTGTTGGCCATCCTTCTCGTAGGTCCACAGATTTTGAGTGCTGAGCAGGTTGAATTGCAGGCAGTTGTGCTGCGCAAGATCCTGAGGTGATTGTGGGTGACCGTGGCGTTGCAGGTAATCGGGCGTCGCCACCGTGAGCCGGTGGGTGGTGCCGATGCGTCGGGCGATCATGCCGCTGTCGTTCAGCTCGCCGATGCGCAGGCTGACGTCCAGGCCTTCGCTGACCAGATCCAGATTCTGATCGCTCAGTTGCAGGTCGACCTGCACCTGCGGATAGCGCTGCAGAAATTCCGCCAGTCGCGAAGCGATCTGCAAGCGGCCGAAGCTGACGGAGGAGCCGATTCGTAGAGGACCGGCAATGGTTTCCCTGCCGGACTGGAAGCTGTGCTCGGCGGCATCCACGGCAGCGAGGATATTTCGGCATTCGTTGTAGTACCGCTGACCTTCATCGGTCAGTGACAGCTTGCGTGTACTGCGGGCAATCAGCTTGCCGCCCAATTGACTCTCAAGAGCGCGCAGGACTTTGCTGATGGTCGGCTGGGTGGTGTGCAGTTCCCGGGCAACGGCGGAGAAACTGCCGCGTTCGACCACCCGGACGAAGATGGTCATTGCGTTGAGCTTGTCCATGAAACGCCTCATTCATGCCGATTTGGCATGCTTACTATAGTCATTTGGCGTCTTATCGGCATGGATCTGCTGCGGGAACATGGCTTCACTTTCTCCCACAGGAATGACCGAAATGACTGACTCACTGAACATGAAAGCCCTGATAGTGGACACCGCCAACGGGCCGTTACGCTTGGTTTCCCTGGAGCGCCCCGTGGCAGAGGCCGGGCAGGTATTGGTGCGGATCAAGGCCAGCGGTGTGAATCCGTTGGATCTGAAAATCCGAGCAGGGCAGGCCGCCCATGCCCGGCAACCTTTGCCAGCGGTGTTGGGGTTGGATCTGGCGGGTGTGATCGAAGCGGTGGGTGAGGGCGTGCAGGATTGGGCGCCGGGCGATGAGGTGTATGCGTTGGCCACGGGCATTGGTGGCGCGCAAGGTTCGTTGGCCGAGTTTGCAGTGGTGGACGCACGACTGCTGGCGCGTAAGCCTTTGAACCTGAGCCCGCGCGAGGCCGCGAGCCTGCCATTGATATTGATCACGGCGTGGGAAGGCCTGGTGGATCGGGCTCGGGTGAGTGCGGGGCAGAAGGTGTTGATTCACGGTGGTGCGGGTGGTGTCGGGCATGTGGCCGTTCAACTGGCCCGAGCATTCGGTGCTGAAGTGTATGCAACGGGGTCTGCGGGACAACGCTCGATCATCGAAGGTTACGGTGCGACGTTCATTGATTATCGAGAGAGCTCGGTAGAGGACTATGTCGCCGAGTTCACGGCGGGAGAGGGGTTCGACATTGTTTATGACACGGTCGGCGGCGAGACGCTGGACGTTTCCTTCAAAGCTGCACGGATCTACAGCGGACATGTGCTGAGTTGCCTCGGTTGGGGGCAGCACAGTCTTGCGCCGTTGTCGTTTCGTGGGGCGACGTATTCGGGCGTGTTCACCTTGTTGCCGTTATTGACCGGCAGGGGCTGCGAGCATCATGGCGAGATTTTGCGACAGGCTGCCGCGCTGATTGAGTCCGGTCAGCTGCGACCTCTGCTTGATCCGCGTCGGTTCACGCTGGAAACCGCCGGGGAAGCCCATGAGCTGCTGGCGACGAAAGCAGCTCAGGGGCGTCTGGTCGTGGAGATTTAGCGAAGGGCTTCCACCACGAAGTCGAGCCGGTCCTGACCGAAGAACAACTGGTTGTCGATGAACATGCTCGGCGCACCGAAGACGCCACGCTTTACGGCGGTTTCGGTGTTGTCCTTTAGTGCGGCCTTGACTGCTTCATCGTTGGTCAATGCCAGTACTTCTTCAGGATTGAAGCCATGTTCAGTCAGCACGGCGGCAACCGCTGCCGGCTCATCGAGGGGGCGGCCTTCAACCCACAGCGCTTTGAACAGGCAATCGATGAATGCCAGGAAGCGATCAGGATGACGCAGTTGAATGCCGGTGACCGCGCGCATCAACATCAGGGTATTGATCGGGAAATGCGGGTTGAATTTAAGGGGCATGCCGTAGCGTTTGGCGTAGCGGTCCAGGTCCTGAAACATGTAGCGACCCTTGGCCGGGATCATTGCCGGCGACGCGTTGCCGGTGGCTTTGAAGACGCCGCCGAGCAACATCGGAATGTAGATCAACTGGCTACCATTTTCGGCGCAGATCCTTGGCAACTGCGTGTACGCCAGGTAAGTAGCGGGGCTGCCCAGATCAAAATAAAACTCCACGGTTTTGCTCATGTTCGCTGCACTCTGTTTTTGTTATTGGGGGGATTACCAGCGCTCGTTCCACGGACGCAGATCCAGTTCGAACGTCCAGGCATCCCGTGGCTGGCTATGCAGATACCAGTAGTTCTCGGCGATGTGGTCTGGATTGAGAATACCGTCCTGGTCCTTGGTGGCGTATTTGTCAGGGAAGTTGTCGCGGATGAAATCGGTATCGATGGCGCCATCGACCACGACGTGGGCGACATGGATGTTCATCGGGCCAAGCTCTCTGGCCATGCTCTGTGCCAGAGCCCGGATACCGTGCTTGGCTCCGGCGAATGCGGCGAAGCCTGAGGCGCCGCGTAATCCGGCAGTTGCGCCGGTGAACAGGATCGTGCCGCGGCTGCGGGTCACCATCCGTTTGGCGACTTCCCGGGCATTGAGGAATCCGGAAAAACACGCCATTTCCCAGATCTTGAAATACTTGCGTGCGGTTTCTTCGAGGATGCTGCAGGGCACGTTGGCGCCGATGTTGAAAACGAATGCTTCAATCGGGCCCAGGCGGGTTTCGATATCTTCGATCAGCGCAATTACGTCTTCTTCCTTGCGCGCGTCGCAGGCAAAACCGTGGGCTTCGCCACCGTTCTCTTGAATGGCTTCCACCAAGGGCTGCAATTTGTCGGCGCTGCGCCGCGTGACGCACGCGACTAAACCTTCCTTGGCGAACCGCTTGGCGATGGCGCCGCCCGTGGCATCACCTGCACCGACAACCAATACGACCTTCTTGTTATTCATGGGTGGATCCCTTTAGTAAACGATCGTTAAGTGAACGAACGTTATGCTAGGATTTGCTCAGCGTCAAGGCACTCAATGTGAGGACAAATACATGCGGTACTCCGCCGGTCACAAGCTGGAAACCAAAGAAAAGCTCCTGCAAAGCAGCTCGCTGTCTGCGAAAAAGACCGGGTTTTCATCAATGGGCGTCGATGGCCTGATGAAGGCAATCGGCTTGAGCGGGGCGGCGTTCTACAGCCATTTCTCGTCCAAGGACGCCTTGTTTGCGGCTATCGTCGAGCGAGAGTTATGCCAGAGTCTGGAGCGCTTGGGCGGGCAGGGTACGCAGGATCGCGAACGGCTGGAGCGGTGCCTGAAACTGTATCTGAACATGGCCCATGTCGAGCAACCTGAACTGGGCTGCGCATTACCTGCGCTGGGCGCCGAGATAGCGCGGTCGGATATTGTTGTGAGGGAGCAGGCCGAGCTGTGGATTTGCAAGCTTCAGGAAAGTTGGGCGCAGATTCTGGAAAGCGACAGCCTGGCCTGGGCGATTCTGTCGCAATGTGTCGGGGCACTGGTGGTGGCGCGTATGCTGGCGTCTCCGAAGATTCAGCAGCGGGTGCTGAACTCCTGTCATGAAGAGATCGGACACCAGCTCGCCGCTTCGCGAGTGCAGTAGCGGCGATGGTTTATTTGCAGATGACGATCATGCTGCGGCTGGTATAGCCGGCGGGGTTGAGACCGAAGGGGTAATCACCCGGTTCTTCCACGGTATCGCCTGACTTTGCGATGACCTTGTAGCCCTTCGGTGCGCAAGAGTTTGCAGCGCTGGCGTAGCACTTGTCCCAAGAGGAGGACAACCCCGAACAGTTGATGTGCAGCCCTTTCTTGCCATGCTTGACCTGGGTCTTCGACGTCGCCGCGCAGCCCGCAACGGCGAGTATGGCGATCAGTATCAAAATTCGTTTCATTACCGTCCTTATGGCGGCCTCGAGTCTGGCGCTCGGGTCTGCCTGTATGCGCTCTCGCTTGACGCGTTCCGATGTCCGTACCCGAAAAAATCCATGTCTGGCATTGGGTTGCGAGGCTAAACATGGCCTAAATGAGCGCCAAATGCCAGACCTTCGTTCAATCCCCTTTCAATCCGCCGCGATGGCGGGTTTGGCAGTGCTGCCCATGGTCATGGTTGCACCGACGGAGGCCAGAATAATGCACAGGATCGCCATCCATTGTGACAAAGAAAGGTATTCCTGAAGGAATAGCAGGCCCGACAGTGCGCCGAAGGCCGGTTCGATGCTCATCAGCGTGCCGAAGGTGCGGGCGGGCATGCGGGTGAGGGCGACCATTTCCAGTGTGTAGGGGAGGGCGGTAGACAGGATTGCGACGCCGATAGCGATCGGGATCAGTGCCGGAGTCAGCAATGCGCTGCCTGCGTGGACGATACCGATGGGGGCGACGAACAGGGCTGCGATCATCACGCCAAGCGCCGCGGTGGTCACGCCGTTATCGGCGCCGGCCTTCTGGCCGAACAGAATGTATAGCGCCCAGCAAACGCCGGCTCCCAGTGCATAACCTGCACCCACCAGATCGATACCCGCTGTCGTAGCGCCGGTTGGTATCAACAGCAACAAGCCGATGGCAGCCAAGGCAATCCATAGAAAGTCGATTGCGCGGCGTGAGGCATAGATGGCGACTGCCAGCGGCCCGGTGAACTCCAGGGCAACTGCGATGCCGAGCGGAACGGTGCGTAACGACATATAGAAGAGGAAGTTCATCCCTCCTAGCGCCATCCCGTAGACAATCACTGTACGCAGCGATTTGGCTGTCAGCTTCGCTCTCCAGGGTTTTAGCAATAACAGCATGATCACGCTGGCGAAGATCAGGCGCAGGGTGGTAGTGCCTTGAGCGCCAACGATGGGGAACATGCTTTTAGCCAGCGAGGCGCCGGACTGGATTGATGCCATGGCTATTAATAGAAGGCCAACCGGGAACAGGGTTGAGGCAAGGCTGCGAGGCTGGTCGTTCATTGCGTGGCATCATCCGGGGAAGGAACTGAGGTGTGTTGGGCAATATAGTGCGCACTCGCTGCGTTCGCGTCTATATAGAAGCGGCCTTTTTCCCTCTGCTGATAGAAAACGCAAATTAAGGGTTGACGGCAGATTCTGAGTCTCTATAATTCGCCCCACTTCCGGCGCAGTCGAAACGGAAAACTCCTTGAGATTCAATGAGTTAAGTAGGTTTCGAGGTCGGGTCGCTTCAGTTCATCGAAGCCTGGAAGGAGTTGGAAATGCCGGTTTGTTTGGTGCTTTCAACGGTTCGATCTTCTCGGTCGAA